>JANWIY010000056.1 GCA_025449645.1 Chitinophagaceae bacterium
TCTTATGGGCTGATAAGGAAACCATTCGGCTAATAACCGAACCACCCCTTTCCGGGTCGCAAAAGTAGATGGAATAGAACCGGGATGAAAGCAAAAAACCCGCGAAGCGGGCAAAGCGGCAGGTGAATTGCTTCCCAAAATTATTGTTCCAGCCAGAGGAGGAATTGGGCGGATTTGGCCTTGCTTACCGTTATGTTTTCTTTTACAGAAACGGAAAGCTTTACGGCAAGCTTTCTTGCAAAATATTGTTCTGCTTCCATGATAAAGCTCCGGTTTACGAGGTATTGTCTGTTGACCCGGAAGAAAAGTTTTGGGTCCAGCATGTTTTCCAGCACTTCAAGAGAATATTGAACAGGGTACAGATTGCCATCAGTATAAAGCATCGTCGTTTCATTGGCAACATAGAAATAAGCGATCGATTCCACCTTGACGGGAAATATTTTGTCCCTGAAGCTGATCAGCAATGAATGCTTGCGGGGCTCGGCTAACTGCTCCAATAATTTTAAAAGTTTGCTTGTTTCATCTTCATTATAATTTCCCCTGAGCGTTTTAAATTTATTCAGGGAGGACGAAATCGATTCTTCATCAAAAGGTTTAAGGATATAATCAATGCCGTTTGAGCGGAAGGCCTCCAATGCATATTCATTGTATGCGGTGCAAAAAATCACTGGAGGATAAACCTTGAGTTCCTTAAATATCTCAAAACTGAGTCCATCGGAGATCTGGATATCTGAGTAAATAAGATCGGGAGTTGGGTTATCCCTAAAATAAGCAATTCCGGATTCAACGGAATCAATAAGCCTGATGACCTCTATATCGGGATCAGCCCTTTTCAGGCTCTGTTCCAGGTCCCGGGCCGTTTTAACTTCATCTTCAATAATAACGACTTTCATTTCATTTATTTAAACAAGGCCAAACTTCAACTCCCTTTAGAAAAGGGGTAATTTAACGCTGAACTTTGCTTCGTCCTCCATTATTTCAATTGAGCGGCTTCCAATCAGCTTGTACCGCTTCTCAAGGTTTTTTAATCCAATCTTTGTACTTGCTTCCATCGACCGCCTTCTTTGAAGGGAATTTGCAACCGATATGGATTCGTTCCCTGACGAATAAACCGAAATGGTTAGTGGTTTCGAATTGGAAATAATATTATGTTTGATCGCATTTTCAATCAATAGCTGGATAGCGAACGGAGGGATTTTTTTATTCAGCAATTCAGCCGGTATCTCAATATTTACCAAAAGACCCTGTTCAAATCTTTGCTGCAGAATGAAAACAAAGGCATTGGCCACCTGCAATTCTTCTTTTAAGCTGACAAGGTCGGTGGTTTGGCTCTGCAGCAGGTAACGGTAAAGCTCAGCCGTCTTAATAATAAACTCCATGCTCTTCGGATTTGCCTCCTTGACCATTACTTTTAGCGTATTGAGTGAATTAAAAAGAAAGTGGGGATTGAGCTGGTTCCGGAGCTGGCCTAATTGTGCATCGAGGTTTTCCGTTTTTAATTCCTGGTTTTCCAGTTCCGTAAACCGGTATCGCTTAAACAGGTTTAGGGAATAGACGACGATAAACATAAATAAATTGATAACGAAACCGCGATATACCAAAAATTCAGTACGGCTTAATTCCGAATCGGTTCTTATTCGCAGCAGGGAGGAGAGCGGGTACATCACCGCAAGCGCTATGATCGAGGTAAATAGCAATCGCAGAACAGGAAACGACTGATGACCACTCTTTTCACGCCTCCGGCGTTCCTCCCAGGCATTGAATAGAAAATTACAGTACCAAAGTAGGATGGTAAAAAGATAAGTAAGGCTCGCATCCCTAAGCGTATCGAATAGATTAAAAAAAACATGATTAAAAATCCTGGGAATGATCATAAGAATGGATATACCGGCCGAGCTAAGCAAGGCAATCCGGATTTCTAATTTTCGAAATGCCAGTTGTCCTTTCATACATTCCCAATGATAATAAGGAAGAATCTAAATATCAACGATTTGCCTTCCTAAATTTACCTAGACAAAAGACAACAAACCGGATAATTGCCGGGAAACGGGCAAAATAAGCGGTGAAATATTCAAAGCATGACCATTTAAAGAGGCAGCTGATGTTCATCCGGCGCCAAGGTTTATGGCATTTACCAATGCCTCAAAATGCAATTGAAGAGCCTGCCAGTTTTTATCCCGGATAAACTTTCTGTTGAAGAGCCCGCTACCCATTCCAACCGCAGTTGCTCCTGCTTTCAGCCATGCAATTGCCATGACCATGTCAATTCCTCCGGTGGGCATTAACCTGATCTCGTTCATAGGGCCTTTGAGATCCTTTATATATTGGGGCTGGAGCGCGGTTGCAGGAAATACCTTTACTAGGTCAGCGCCCGCTTTCCATGCTTTAAAAATTTCAGTAGGAGTAAATGCTCCCGGGAAAACAGGAATCCCGATCTCAACACAGCGGCCTATGATTTCCTCGTCGGTGACCGGAGTCACAATGAATTGGGACCCCGCTTTAAGGGCAATATCCAAATCGCGGAGTGAGCAGACTGTACCGGCGCCAATATTCAATTTATTTCCATATTCAGCAAAAGCATGGCGGAGGATATCTTCGGCTCCTGCAGAATTCATTGTTACTTCAATGCTGGTAAGTCCCGCGGCAAGGTACAACGGAAGGATCTGAGCCACCTCCTCCGGAGATATATTACGCAGGATCCCAACAACAGGCATTCTCAAAAATTCTTTCCAGGAGAATAAATTATTTTCTTTATTGGAAATTAGCTTACCGGCCATAATGATGCTGGAATATTTTTATTTGCCCTTCAACGGCAGATTTATCTATGATTCCGGGATCCACGAGGACGGACTTTGCGCGAAGATCTAAATTGTCCAGGGCAAGCACATAAAGAGAGAACAAATTACTTCCGCTGCACAATTGGATTCTACCGACACCATCCTGCTGTAAACCCTTCAATTCAGTCCCGATGAGCAAGCCACTCAGGAAAAAGAAATTCTGCTCTTTTGTACGCACTTTAAAAAGATGACTTACGCGCACCGAGAACAAACTGTTTAAAAGATTTGACATGCCGGATTCAATAATACCTGATCTGAACGCATCCCTGGCGTCATTGTCGAGCGGGGGGGCGGATGCAGAAACTGCCTCCTTCAAAATGCTATGCCGGGTCAACAGGTCAAACAGTTCTCCGGTAATATAGGTTTTGAAATCCACCAGTTTACCTTTTTTTACTTTCACGTGTTTGGAATGGGTGCCGGGGAACAGGCATACCATCTCTCCATTAAAATCAATGCCGGGAAGGGCGGCCAGTCCGACCATCTGTGTTTCTTCTCCCCTGATCACGTCTTCCCGGGTTCTTATTCCGGATATCAGCATCACTTCATGATTAAAATCTGAGCGTGGTGCAATAATCTCAATCCTCATGTCCGCGCCGTCCAGTGAAAAGGGCAAGCCGGCATAAGGCAATTCCCGGATGCCAATAGATGAGGAAGCCATCCCTGAAATCAAAAGAGGGAGACCTGATAATGGAGTGGTTGTTTTTTTACCGAGGGCCTGAACCTGATTTTGCAATACCATCAAACCATAATCCTCGCGGGAAATGGGACTTTGTTCCAGGCGGATTTTCCACCGGTTAAACGTTGAGGACATACCCTCTCCGGAAATAATCTCTTCCATAATCTGGCTGGTCCGGACGTCTACCAGACGCAGGCGAAAAGCGGAAGTTCCCCAATCACAGCTCAGAAAGAAATTGTGCATAGAAAGCAATTGCAGTTATTTCAGTAAGGCATTCTTCTCAATCTGCCGAAACGAATCCTGCCAGATGCCTTTCCCAATATGTGAACCTTCGCTTAAGCTTCTGCATGCGACGCGTTCAGCTTTAAGGGTTGAACGAAGATAAACCAATAGTTCCTCGCCCGCATTTCAACAATGCCCATGCGTAAACCCGGCGAAAGGGCTGGTCAAATTATTTTATTTGAAGGGACAGGAAACGGGCCGGATCAATGAGTGGCTTGCTTGCCTTAACTAAGGCGGGTTAATAAGCGGTCTGCATTGCTTAACTCCGGCCAGCAGCAACAGTACTGCCAGAATGAACACGAAGCCTTATCATATCCGGTTCGTAAAACAGTAAAAAATAAATTAACTTTGCAGGTTCGATAATCCGGGGGTGCCTGGTTTTGACAGCGTAGATCTTTGAAAGAATAAGCATGTCGTGCGTTGGATAATTAGCACGTAAATCTGAATATTCAAAATTCAAATGGCAATACTCAGTATGCCATGGCTGCCTAATCAGTGATTAAGTAGTCATTAGGGCCGCCGGGCAGGTTTTCCTTTTACCAAGCCTTGCCGCCGACTAAAAACAAATAGAGGATGCTGAAACGGAAGGCTGTGACCGTTGCTTAAGACCATCCAGCTAAGGAGATCATAGGTTTGTTGCGTTCCGGTGGTTTCCCGACAACCAATAAGCAAATAAGCATGTAGAAAGCTTTCGGAGAATATGTTTGGACAGGAGTTCGATTCTCCTCACCTCCACTTTTTAGTGTATTGATTATGTTTGAAAGCTCGTGAAACGCAGTGTTTACGGGCTTTCTGCGTTTTAGGACCCGCCGGATTTCACCCAAAAATCGCCTTGTTGAGGTGTAAAATTCGGTGACACTAACTTTTTTTAGGTTTAGTGTCACCAGAATCCTCTCAAGTGTTTGAAAGTCAACTTGTTCATCTATTGAACATCTTGATTTCAGATTGGTGAAAATGTATTTTTAAACTTTAAATACACCGGATCATGGGAACAAATTTCGCTGTGCTATTTTATGCACGAAAAAATGTCAAAACCAGGAGAGGAAATCTTCCAATTTATTTAAGAGTAACCATCGATGGAGCACGATTCGATACGACCATTTCACGGCAAATTGAATCTGAGAAATGGATTGCCAAAATAGGGCGAGCAAAAGGCTTGACCGAAGATGCGAAGCAGTTAAACAGTTACCTGGACAACGTTCGAACCAAAGTTTTCAATTACCAACAGGAAATTTTTAAGGAAGGAAAGGAACTGAATGTCGAAACTTTTAAGGAGTAATGGCTGGGCATTAAAGAAAAGTCCGTGATGCTGGTCGACATTTTCCTGGAACATAACCGGAAAATGAAATTACTGGTTGGAAAGGAATATGCTCAATTGACCTATATCCGATACGAAACGACCCTTGCCCACACCAAAAAATTCCTTCTCTATAAATACGGGAAGGAAGACATAGATGTCAAAAAGCTTGACTACAGTTTCATTAACGAATTTACATTTTGGCTGAAAGCCATCCGGAACTGTAATCAGAATTCCACCATTAAATACCTAAGCAACTTTAAAAAGATTGTAAACTTCTGCATCCAAAGCGGATTCATTGTGCGAAATCCATTTGTAGGATTTAAGCTGGTGAAAAAAGAAGTGGTCCGGGAAATCCTGTCAAAAGAAGATTTGGAAAAAATGGCCGCCGTTCGATTCCCAACAGAACGAAGCGGTCAAGTCCGGGATATATTTCTTTTCTGTTGTTACACGGGTCTGGCATATGCAGATATTAAAAAGCTGAAAAGATCGGAGATAGTAATCGGCGTTGATGGCGAACGATGGATTTTTACTTCACGGCAAAAGACCGAGACTCCATCAAAAATTCCCTTACTGCCTGCGGCGCTGGAAATCTTAACCCGGTATGAAAACAATCCAATGTGCCTTAATAAAGATTTATTGATGCCAGTTTTAAGTAACCAGAAGATGAATGATTATTTAAAGCAAATTGCAGACATGTCAGGCATAGATAAGGTCTTAACCTTTCACATTGCCCGTCACACGTTTGCGACGACCATAACGCTCTCTAATGGGGTTCCAATTGAAACGGTTTCCAAGATGCTCGGGCATAAAAGCCTCCGGACTACCCAGCATTATGCTAAGATTCTGGATTTGAAGGTGAGTCAAGATATGATGGTACTTAAAGGAAAACTTGAAATTAAATAAATGCTCCTGAAATAAATTCTATTTTTATTCCTAATGACGATACAAAGCCGGTTCAAAAGTTCAATAAAGCGGGGTACTGGGGAAGCTTATTTGATAATGAAAGAATTCCCTTCAATGGATTTTTCTAAGTTCATTACTTGGGCAGCCCTGAAAAATCTATCTTATGACAATCAGTCTGAAGGAAGTAGAGGCAAGTACATTTATGAGTTATTCAAAATTTCAAAAAACAAGGAAAAAATAAGGGCTGCAATACTTAAAGGCCTGGCGACTGAAAGCGAGGACACCTGGGCACTTGTCCAGTTATTCGATCTAGCAGGTTTTCTTGCTAAAGACGGTGATCTCCAGGCAAGAAAAGCCATTTACGATAGATTCTACAAAAAAACAATTCAGGGTTCCGAATCTGCCGGCCAGGAAACAATTATTGAACTCGATCGCCTGGAGGGTTTAAAGTATATCGCTGAAGCAACAGGTAAAGAACTTTTAAAGGACCCTAATGAGTGGACAGATGGCTCCTTGGTTAGTTATTTCCAATCAAAAATTCCTGATATTGATGTTCTTAAAGAACTGAAGAAAGCCTCACGGACCAATCCATATATTAAAGCCTATACCAATGCGATATCGGTCAGTAATAAACCTGAAATAAAGAAAAAGGAGACCAGAAAAATTATCGAAATAATCTACGAGAGGATTGCGAAAAATTCCAAGTATCCTATATGGTCTTCGGAAGCCGAAAAACTGTCCAAGGAAGAGATAAAAAAACTTGCTACAGATTTCGTGAATTCGACCGATAAATTAAAGCAAGAAACTTACCTGCGTGTTTTCAGTAAGGTTAAATATCCATTTGATATCAAAACCATCTTTAAAATTGCCAAGGAACCAATTTCAAAAAAAAATAGACGAGTTGAGTTTGCGATTTACGTGCTCAGCTTTTTTAAATCGTCAGAATTAAGACGCTATGCCGTAAAGAAAATCCGCACTTCTTCTAAGCCGGATTATTACACTAATCTTTTGGCTTCAAATTATAAAATGGGTGATGGGAAATTACTCAAATCTTTGGTTGATAGAACTAATAATGAAACAAAAATCCACAATCTGGCCATTAGTTTTGTTGAAATTTATAGAGCTAACAGGACCAAGGATTGTAAGCTACCTTTATTAGCCTTATACGACAAATTGAATTGCGGAATCCATCGTGAGGACATCATTAAGATTATGATTGAAAATCAAGTTCTGACTGAGAAGATCAAGCTTGAAATTCCTTATGATAGTGATTCCGGTATTCGGGAAATAGTCTTGAAATAGGTTAAGGCAGATAAGATGCTTTTGATTTTGCATCAATTAGCTGTAAATGATAACACAAGAATATGGACGAAGCTTCCAAAATAGGGATTGTACGACGGCACGTAAGATATATATTTTCCTTTCACCAGTTCCTTTATGCATTTATGATAGGTTGCATTCGATGACACCTTTGACATGGACATTAATATAAGCCTTGAAATGGGTACTGGATTAACGAATTTGTTTTGATGCCATAGCTCCAAAATTGCCCTATAGATACAGATATGTGAATGGGTAATCCAATCATGATTTTGGATAGTTTTAAAGAAATCAGAAAGTGTATTCTCATACATCAAAAGCTGTTTTACGATTTCTGATTATTGAGCATTCTTTCAATGTCTTCCAATTTATAGTAATGGACTCCGCCTATCTTTGAGGAAACGAGTTTTCCGGTAATTCTTAGACTCTGAAGTTTACTGGTACCGATCTTCAAATAACTGCGCACTTCGCTGCTTTTTAACCAGCCTTTTGGACTATCTTTTTTAGATTCTGAGATGACTCCTTTTAGGTCTGTTAACAACCTAATCCGGAACTGTTCAAGATCTTCCCTGGTGATGATTTCCGCTGACATAAAAATGTTTTATAGGTGGATTAATAATTGTTCAAAAATATATTTCTTTTTTCAGTTGATCCTATCTGAAAAATGGATAGGATCAACAAGATTTCACCTAATCTGTAATAGTGAAATGAAACTTTATTGCCTACTCAAAAATAAAATTTCTGATTCGGTTTGACCTCTTCCATTTTTGCAGGGGCTAATCCAAAATAAGTATCTGATTGTAGTTTTATGCCTTGGTTTGAGATGGAGGGAATTGAAGTGTTGGATCGAATATCTAAGCGGAAATGCAAAAATCACCGAGAGGTTTTTGTTCTACATTTAGTTTCCCGGACTGGAAACGGTGAAATGTACGTTTGGCTGCCAAACGGAATTTCGCCCGTTCACTCCGGAGTCGTTTTGGGGATTTGTTAAAGAAATTAAAAGTGAAGGGTGATATGAAAAAGAAGGCAACGAGTAATTTGACGAAGCGGGTGACGGTTAGATTTTCACCAGAAGAATATTCTAAAATATTCCAGTCGTACAAGCGAACAACCAACCAACGACTAAGTGAATTTTTCCGGTTAGTTATGCTTGAAAAACCCGTTACAGTTAATACTAGAAACCAATCGCTGGACGAAGTTCAGACGGAATTAATTGCCATTAAAAATGAGTTAAGAGCGATCGGAAATAACTTCAATCAATCGGTCAGAAAACCGCATTTGATCGAGAATATTTCCGGGGCCAGAATCTGGATGGTTGACCAGGAATCAAGATGGCTTGACAACATGAAAAAACTGGACGAATTCTCTTTAAAAATTAGTAAAATTTCCAGGTCATGGTTGCCAGAATAAATACCGGAAAAAATATTGCGAATTCACTCAATTATAATGAACAAAAAGTGCATGCTGAAAGGGCTGAATTGATTTCTGCTTCGGGATTTTTGCAGGAGCCGGGCAGTGATTTGGGTAAAGAATATAGTGCAAAGGGTATTTTAGAACGGCTTGAACTTGGCGAAAGACCGGTTCAAAACCCTGGTTTGAAACCACTAATAAGTAGTCAGTCGGCCGGTAATTGCGAAAATTCTAAATAGGGCGATAAAAATGACCTGTTGGATATTTTACTTCAGCCTGAAAATATGCCTGAAAATCTAGTGCCATATCCGTTCAAAAAGGATGTTAAAAAGAAGAAGAAAAGGGGGCTTTCTATTTAAACAACTATGTATTTGTTTTTATTAAAACAAAAACCTACCTTAGGCGTTAGTATGGTACAATCAGATGGTAAAATCGTTTGGCTCAAAGGAGACGGAAAAAGTATGGAGCGGCAAGGGATCTGCAAAGCTACCTCGGCCTATCCAGAATAGGGCATTAGTTAAACTCAGAATTTTAAACAATACCAAGGTATTAGATCAATTAAAAATTCCTCCATCCAATCATTTGGAAAAGCTTGGGAAAGACTTAAAAGGCTTCTATTCGATCAGAATTAACGAACAGTGGAGAATAATTTTTAAATGGATTGATGGAAACAGTTTTGATGTTGAAATAGTCGACTACCATTAAAGAAATGCACATGAAAAATTTACACAACCCTCATCCAGGCGAAATACTGTTGACTGAGTTTATGGAGCCATTTGAATTGACCAATTACAGACTGGCAAAGGATCTGAATATACCGGAATCCCGAATCGGTAAAATTGTTAAAGGGGAAAGAAGAATAACGGCTGATACCGCCCTCCGACTGGAAATGTATTTTGGAATGGACGCCTCTTTTTGGCTGGGTCTGCAAAATGATTACGATTTATTGGAGGAAAAGAGGGTAAAAGAAAAACAACCTTTATTAATCAAATTGTATGAAAAGATGACCTCCGGTAGAATTTCTCCTAACCAGCGGATAAAAAGCACCGTAGAAAAATCGGAATTCAAACACAAACGATTACATAAGGTTTAAAATACGGTGACAGTTGTTTCCCGTACGCCACTCACTTGAAGAAAATGACATATCAAGAGTTCACTAAACGTTTTAAACTTCAAACCGAATCGCTTTCTTATCATAAGCAAGTTGATTTGGCTATTTCAGTTTGCAAGAGGCTTTTCTTTGATTATCAAAAATTCGCAGAGGACAATAGCTGGGGAAATCCAGACTTAATTTTTGACACAATTAAATTTATTGAAGACTTCAAAGAATTAGGGGCTGAGAAGAATCTACTTAGAGAACAAATTAATAAAATTGTTACTATTACACCGGATACCGATGATTTCGGTGACGCTAGCTATGCATTGAACTCTTGTGTTGCAGTTTGTGAAACCTTGGACTTTTTGACTGATCATAAAGCAGAACATATTTATGCAATTGGAACATGCTTAACTGATATCATTGATTTTAAGATACATGAAAACAATGTTCTGGTTGAGAATGAAATCGATAAGAATCCTGAAATGATTGCAGCGAGAAAATATTTGCTCGAATTGTCACGATAGCGGCGTACAACTTTGGGTCTCTGCTATGCCAGCTTTAGAATTGATTCTATTGAACTTTGGTACATCGGCCGTAGGGTAAAATCAAACAGTCCTATAATGACGACTAATCTTAATTGACTAAATAGTAAATTTAGCAAACAATTGTTTATGCCAATATTATCACCAGACCCGCCAAATGCTCCAGTTTTTTACCCCAAACAGGAATACAATCTTTCCAAGTACATGGACATAACCAAGTTCGTTTCTATGTTATTTAAGCAATCATTATTTTTTTGCAGAGTAGACAAATTGGAAGATAGATTTGAAGGCACATCACATAAAACAAATTTTGAAGCAAGGGTACGGAAAGTAAAGCAAATGCAAAATTCAGGTCGCCTTCAAACCAACTGGGATGATGCCAAAATAAGGGAAGAAGAAAAATACATGGAGACATTTGAAGAGCAACTAAGAAGCTTACATTGTATTGATTGTTGGAACATCAGCAACGGCGAATCTGCCGCCTTATGGAAGATATATTCAGATTTTAATAAAGGAATTATGATTCAGTCGACTATACCTAAATTAATCGACGCTTTTCTAGACACAGAGCAAGCCTTGGGTATGAGTGAAGTTCAGTATAAGCTTTTTAAGGAAACAACTTTGCCGTATGGCAACAGCAATTATGCTTTTCTGTATAAGCAAAAAGCTTACAATTATGAGGAAGAAATCAGATTGCTTTATTCACTGACTGAAAAAGCAAAAAATTGGCAATTTGACTGGACAAAGGAAGAAGTTGCAGAAGGAGTTTATATAAAAGTTGATTTGGGTAAACTTATTGATAAAATTGTTTTGAGTCCTTATTCACCAAAGTGGTTTTTTGAGTTGGTTACAGATATTACTAAACGATACGGATTAAATAAACCAATTGAGAAATCTGAATTTAGTATTTATTAAAGACGATTTGAAATCTCAGCTTCAGTTCCAAATGTAAAATATCAATAGATCGAGATAAGGAACCCACGAAACAAACTATTTAGATTAGGTTATGCGAATTCTAGCCACATTATTTATGTTACTATGAAAAAATACAAATCAGAAATCACTGGACATTTGGACATATTTATTGCAGATAACGAAGATGAATTTGAGGGTGAAACAGAAAAATGGCAGGATATATTAATTCATGGAGACAAAGAAGGCCTTAAATCTTTTGCAAGACTGTTGATAAGGCTGGCTGACTTAAACCAAGATAATGTTAAGGGCCTTCCAGTTGGGGCAAGGGAACACGTTCATTTGCGGCCTAATATTGACATAAGTAAAAGTTCGGTAGAAGTAATTGTCGGAAGAATAGATGCGAGAGGGACAAGTGTTTTTTACGATCGATACGTTGCAAAAGACGGGAAATAGAAGTTATTGAACAAAAACTGTGTCAATAATACTCTTGTATAATCATCAAGGTATACAATTGTAAAACCCCACATAACTTCAATAAAGTTTCACCTTTATTGATCCGAATTTGAGATTTTATGTAATTTGCCTTGATATCGGGTGTAAAATTCGGTGACACTCAATTTCGATAGCTCTCAAATATAATACGGGTGCGGTTTATCAAACACCGTTCGATTCTCCTCACCTCCACTTTTTAAGGACTTGTATTGTATCAAAAGCTCGTAAAGACTGATTTTACGAGCTTTTTGTTTTTTAGCCCCGCCGGATTTCACCCAAAAATCGCCTTGTTGGGGTGTAAAATTTGGTGTAATTGATTTTAGAATATCAATTACACCGAATTGACGTCAATATGTTGGGAATCAAGATGTTCAAAATCTAAACACGATGATTTCAGCTGTGGGTGAAGTAGTATTTTTAAACTTTAAATACACCGGAAATGGGAAACTCAATTCATCCTCTCTTTTTCCTGAGGAAAACAGCCAAAACATGCTCAGGATTACATAAAAAATAATTGAATTAAAATTTGTGTAACTCAAAAGTTACCTTTATATTTGCGTAACCTAAAAGTTACTTAATATGACAGACAACATCAAACACAAGTATTTCTTTTCCCATCCTCCCGAACAGGTCTGGGAATATCTGACCAGGGCCGAACTGTTGGAACTCTGGCTCATGCCGAATAATTTCCAGCCCATTCCGGGGCAGGATTTCCAGTTTAAAATAAAGCCAATGCCTCAGCTCGATTTCGACGGCATCGTCTATTGCAAGGTGCTGGAAATAGTGCCTTATCAAACGCTTTCGTATTCCTGGAAATCCGGTCCGGGTAACGGAAAAATCGAACTGGATTCCATAGTGGTTTGGAAACTGATCCCGAAAGACAATGGCACAGAGCTAGTGCTGGAACATACCGGCTTCAGGGGATTCGATAATCTTGGTATGTTCTCGGCAATGAATGAGGGATGGTTCAAAAATATACAAAAGATCGCTGAACTCTTAAAAGCTGCAAACCGTGAAACAAAGCTTTGATGTATTCCAGGTGGTCGCCGACCCCAGCCGGAGACAGATATTGCGGCTGCTGTTAAAAGACAGCCTGACGATAAACTCATTGGCCGAACATTTTGACATGAGCCGGCCTGCCGTTTCCAAACATATAAAAATACTGCATGGGGCCGGGTTTATCTCTATCCAGGACATCGGCAGAGAAAGACATTGCATACTCAAACAGGAGGGGTTTGAAAAGTTGCAGGAATGGATAAACTACTTTGATAATTTCTGGCTGTCAAAACTGGAAAAATTAAAATTACTGTTAGCCAACAAACTTAAAAATTGAAAATTAAAACAAAATGAAAAAGCAAGACTACACAGCCAGCATCCTGGTCAAAGCCACTGCAAACAAGGCATTCAAAAGCATTAACCATGTTGCCGCATGGTGGACGGAAAATATAGAAGGCAGTTCCGAAAAACTGAATGATGTTTTTACCATCCAGTTCGGGGAAACCTTTGTAACTATGAAAATAGTCGAATCCGTTCAGGACAAAAAGGTCGTTTGGAATGTCACCGACTGTTGGCTCCCGTGGCTGTCTGACAAGAAAGAATGGAAGGGCACCCGGATCGTCTTTGAAATATCCGCTGAAGGGGATTCAACCAAGGTCCAATTTACGCATGTCGGATTAGAGCCCCAGGTAGAATGTTATGACACTTGTGTAAAAGGCTGGAACCAATATTTTAAAGACAGTTTGGCCATGCTGATAAACGAAGGTAAAGGGCTCCCGCAAAGAAAAGTTATTGCGACCGCGGAAGCAGTTAAATAGGTCAGCGTGTCGGGCCGGAAAAGTCGCCAGGGTGACCTTTGAAATACGGATAGAAATACTTACAGATCTTGTTTATAAAGGCTGCCCAGGTTCGTCAATTTTCGTCCCGTCCTGTTTTCCGCATCCGTTTTGGCCTGCGTCCTTTCAGCAGGCGTTAGTATCTTTTCAAGGTATTGAATCTCACCAATCATTTGTTGTTGGTCGGGGGAAAAAAAGTCTCTCTTACCCTCGTTATAAATCAGGAACCACATGTATGACTGTTCGTAATTTATCGGGATGATATCCCCATCCCGGTATATCCGTGCGAGAATGGCCCAGGCGGAAGTGATTTTTCCTCTTAAAGTCAGATCATCCGGGTTCGGCATCCTAGCCAGCCGGATTGCCCATATCAGCATACTATCTATGTTCTTTCCGGTTCCGGTTCCATTCATATAGCAGGTGATCACATTGAAAATACAATCTTCGTCGGCTTGCTCCGCGCACTTTAGTGACCAATAAAATGCCATTTTAAGGACACTCCATAATTATATTCGGCTTCCGGATTTCCTTTTTCTGGGGCCAGCTTAATGAGTGAAATGGCTTTCTTGTAATCCTGTTTGTTAAGTGCTTCTTTGGATTGACGGTTGAGTTCATCGGCGGTTTGAGCAGGGAGAGAGTTAGAAAGCAATACCAGGGATAAAAGAAAAACCATTTTCATACAGGAAAGGTATGCTGTTCATCAATTGTAATTACAATCTCCTCTTCAAGTGCCCTTTTCATCGCGCCGATTTCGTCCTCGGGAACAGCATATTTTTTGGCGATGGTCTTCCATTTGGCGACCGGAAACCGGACCCTTTTAAGACGGCGCTGAGTCAGGCCTACCCCCAATGCCCTGCCATCCACTTCCAGCCGTACTGGGTATTTTGCCAGTGGCCTTCATGCCATGAACGACCCTCCCGACGACGCTCCCAGTGGCCCTCGCGCCAGTGGTAACCGCCCCCTGACCAGATCCAGTCTCCGCTGATCCAGATGTGTTGAGGACTAGGTGAAGCAGGCCTTACATAAACTACTTCCGCAGGTCGCTCTCTCACAACATATCTTTCACGCACCACACAGGATGCAAAGGACAGAAAAACAAAGAATGCAACGAAATAAGGTAAGCGATTTTTCATGATGAGGACCTTTTGAATAATAAAGTAAGAAACGTTCTTCTTTGCCGGATATTATTCTTAAGTTCCTAAAAACTATAAGGTTTAGGGTCAATTAACCGGTGCATAACAAAACGAAGAGACATAGATATAGGGATGATGGATATTGATTGCGTTTAAATTTCCGTCCCCGCTTCCAATATAAACGTATCCCTTACGGATGAGGGGAGATGAAAATATTTTACCCTTAGTTTTAAATTTCATAAGCACGTTCCCAAAGGAAGCATAATTCTTTAACGTATAAATTCCTGTATGTTCTCCGCCCTGGTGAAAGGAATTCGCCGAATCCTCTTGGCAATAAACAGAACAACTAATCATAACTGCAATAAGAAAAAATGTTATTTTCATAAATTCCATTTATTCATTTTAAGTTAGTACTTCTTTTTGAGTTTTATCGGTTGAATATAAGAGAAGAGGTAAAACTAAATTTAGCAAATTGATCATAATGATGTCCCATGCCTGTTTCATGAAAAACAAGCTGACCGATCAACAGACTGAAACTAATGCCGATAGCCAGACAGAAAACATTGAATGCCGAAAAAATCTTAGGTCGGCTGAACTCCTGAAAGCGATGACGAGGTAGTTTTTGAACATAGATCTTCCTGGTTCTCTATGCATAATTTCCGTGAAATAACAGGAAAACACTGTTCATTACCCTATCAAAATTCCTCAATATTTAGCCTTGCTGCAAACATTTCCTTAAGCGTCATATCGCATATTTGAACTAATTTTTCTACTTCATTTTCCAGAACAATGCCATCATAGGTAAATTCGATCAGTGTATTTTCTGCTTTCGGCGTTAACTCAAAAATGAACCTAGTGCCCGTCCAATCAAAGTTGTCCGCTTTGCGTATGCTTTCTGTTGTAAGCCAAACAAGTTTTTTACCTGGCTCAAATTCGACAACTTTGTTTTTTGAATAATGCCCTTCGCCGGTCTTAAATACAAACTCCGTATCAGGTCTTATGCCTTCCCCTATATATTCTTCCGGCCACCATGTAGTGAGATCAATTACCTGATTAAAAACATAATTGGGAGAAAACGGAACTTCAATGCTTGTTGTGTAAATATGATTTTTCATCGCTATGATATAATCGCGGTTATAAATCAAAATGCGGCTTACCATGAGCAATAAAGTTGAATAACCATTCTTTTATTACCAGATTCCATCCTTCTGAGCACATGGCATAACTCTCCTTTTCAGGCACAAGGCCTTCATGAGTAAAGTGAAGAATAGAAGAATACCCGGTGGGGACTATCTCAAAAATCATTCTTGTATTTGTCCATTCATTCTGAGTTTTTAGCCAGTTGAGTTTACTTTCCTCGACACACCAGACTATTTTTTTATTCTGAATAACTTCTGTTAATTTCTGTTTTGAATAGTGTGTACCCGGATGATTGATGATAAACTCATCATTCAAACTAAAACTTTGTCCGGTATAGTCTCTGCCGCCCCACCACTTTGGAACCTCTCGGGTAATGCCCCTGAAAACTTCTTCAGGCGATTTAGGTATTTCAATTGTAACATTATAGCTTTTGTCTGTCATATACTCGGGTAGCAGGCTATCATTCCAGTCCCTGATAACAAATGACTTTACAAGACCCTCCAGTATGAATGGATCTTCCCTTACAAATTGTTCGGCTGTCACCCGGTTTTTGAAGATGGCCATGTTTCCCATGTCACCGAATGGCCCAATACCGATCACCTCATTTTTGGCGATATATTTATCTACAATGGCTTTGTGTCTTGGATAGACATTCATAATGGCTTCCATGGTAGCACCTGAGGATTCTCCAATAACTACTGCTTTCATTTTTTTGACTTTTTATTTAAATAAGTAACTATTAGGTTACCCAAATGTATAAGTAACTTTTGAGTTACAAAAGTATTTTTTATTAAATACTGACAACCAAAATCCAAGGCATTCGAACGCCAGTTTTCTGCATCTAGGAAATTGACCATAAAAATATTCTCAATGCCCGCAAGGCGGAGGAATTAAATGATCACATATTTTGGGGGTAACTTTAAAAGTATCTGTTTAAATTGGTGCATTGGGCATTGCAATGTCAAAAAGTCCAAGGAATACTATCAATTGGGTACAGTATATGTCATTAGCTGATAACGTTCTTTTTCATTAGATCAAAAACTATGATTAATATACGCGGACTACGTATTGATACCTATTGACAATGAATAGACATTTTTAGAGCTGCCTGAATTACTCATGTTTTACAAAATTCCCGTTCTGATCAAAAATAATATCCTTTCTTTGTACTTCCACTTCATAAGACAACTTACCCTGAGCGTCCGTTACTTTGCCAGCCTCCGTAATTTTGGCGCCTTTATAATTCTTATGCACATAATCAACAATTGATTTGGGCAATTCCGTTGCAGGAATGGCTTTTACAATCTCAATAAATTTCCCTGCGGGCGTAAACTGAACGGAATTATCTTCACCCGACTTCCCTCCCCAATTGGCTTCATAATTACCTTTTTCTTTTTCCCATCCCACATTTTTGGCCTGCGGATAATTCTTCTGAAGAGCCGCTTTAACCACACCCGGAACATCTTTGGTTTTCAGATCCTGTGCGATGCCCGTACGTACGAATAAAAAAGAAGCAATCGTAAATAAAAAATGTTTTCCCATAACGAATTATCTAATGAATACCAAAACTGTACCCCGAATCTGAAGAAATCCTGTGTAAAAACAAAGTTGGTAAAGGCATATCAATGAAAGGGCATGGCGTATAAATAAATAGCCCATAATTTATCTGATGCTACCTCACCTGGCCCAAGGCCCATAAGGGTGATGGCGCTCCATCTCAATCACTGCCTGATATATCCACACCACTTGCTGTGGAAGATGAATTGATTTCCGCAGTTCATCCCAAACCCGTTCCTGACGATGTGTAATCCAATACTAAAAAAGATAATTTACTCGAATTGCCGGATTGCAAAACCATTCCACCGCCATATGGTTTCGGATAAGGCGCCAAAATGAATGCACGCCTGTTATTACACTGTAAAAGTGAGCGAGTCTTCTTGCTTGATATTTTATCATACTTCACGTCGCCTGAAAGAGCAGAAAATAAAATTTTGTTTTGTCTCAAAAGGAGTAATATGATCCTCGGTAAAACAGCTTATTTTTTCAAATTCGCCGGAAAATTCTTCCGTCAGTAAATGCTCGCTGTATCTCTGCACGGGCAGGCCACTGCATTTTTCAGGACCCTGAATGGAAAAGGTTCCAATAATGATATACCCATTGACTTTCACACAAGCCTTCACAATTGAAATGTATTTACTGATCTCCTCTTTAGCTGTTAAGAAATGAAAAGTTGCCCGGTCATGCCAGAGGTCAAAGAGATTGTCGGGTTTATATTCTCTAATGTCCTGTTCAATCCATTTTACTTTATCCGCCCGGTTGCCAAGTCTTGCTCCGGCCCTTTCGAGGGCCTTTGCTGAAATATCCAGCACAGTGATATCTGTGTAACCCAGATCCACCAGAAAATCAACCAGCCTGCTATCACCTCCTCCTACATCAATGATCCTGGCCGTTTTTGGCAATTTAAAATCATGAATGAAGTTCAGTGAAGTCTGGGGGAATTCCTGGGTCCAGCTGACTTCACCGGGCTGTTTTGTCCGGTAAATATTTTCCCAATGATTTTTATCCTGTTTCATGACAACTGAAATTTACCGGACCTTCCAATAAGCTTCGCTGCCTGATTTCCTCTCATCTGTGGCTTTTACCAGCAGGGTATCTCCTTTTTTAAGATTCCCGAATATTTCCACACCGCTATCAGTAGTCATTCCCTGGCGTACATCCACCCACCCGGCTTTCCCTTGTGTTACTTTAATAACGAATTTTCGCTCAAGGGTTGTTGCAATTGCAGAAGATGGGATCACAAATGATGGGCCGCTGCGTGTTATGCTTATTTTTGCATAGGCAAAAACCCCGGCTTTCAATAAATGTTTGCTATTGTCAATCTCAAACTCCCAGAGTTCTGTGCGCGTAACAGGATCAATCGTACCTGTTTTCCGTGTGAGAATTCCGCTAAACTGCCGCTCAGGATATGCATCCACACTGAACAGAATTTTCCGGGCCTTACCTGCAGAGGCAATATACATTTCAGGAACCGCAACCCTCAGCCGGAGCGTTTTGTTATTTTGAATGGTTAACAACATCGCATGAACTCCCACTAAAGCACCCGGATCTGCCATGCGGGCCGTTATCACACCTTCAAAAGGGGCGGTAATATTCAAATACGCCGATACTTCTTTATAAGCCTTTGCTTTTTGCCGGGCCGATTGATATGTAGCGCTGTCGGACTTCATCTGATCTAGACTGCGTTCCAGATCAACTGGAGCCACAATGCCCGGAGAAGAATTTCGTGATGCCCTGAACAAACGGTCATAATCATCTTTGCTGGCAGTCCATTTTGCTTTTGCGGCATGTATGGAAGACTCAGCTTCTTCAAATTGTGTATTTACTTCCGGCGCTTCCAGAATTGCCAGGGTTTGCCCTTTCCGTACTGGGTCCCCGATATCCACCTTCATGGTTTGCACGAAGCCGGATATTTTGGCGTACAGATCTGTCTGTTCATAAGGAAGCAACTCTCCTGGCAATTCAATTGTCTTTTTAAGTGTATCGGCCCCTAATATAAATACCGGAACTGTATCTAAAACGGGTGCTTCACTATCAGTCGCTTTCGCGTCCTGTTTTCCACTGTTACCACAACCAGCGCAAATGGAGACCACTGTATATAAGGTTAGCGATTTTATAATATTTAAATAGTACATATTATCTGATATCATAATTTTTGCTGTTTTGATCATCCGGATCCAGGGATACGGGTGTATATTTCTTTCTGCCTATCAGCCATTGATATATATGGGGAAGAAAAAACAAAACGCTGAAAGCCGAAAAAATCATTCCACCGATCACCGCAATTCCCAGCGGCGCCGTCTGGTCGCCGCCTTCTGTGAGCCCGAGGGCCATTGGCAGCATACCAGCAATCATAGCGGCGCTGGTCATCAGGATGGGACGCAAGCGATTGGCAGCAGCTGCCAGATGCGGTGAAGAGTCTTGGGATTTCCTGGAATATTCTGCGCTTGTAATGAATAAGACTGCATTCGCAATTGCTACCCCTACAGCCATGATCGTTCCCATATAGGATTGTATATTCATGGTTTGACCAGTAATAAACAGCATGAGCAGGGATCCTGCAATTACCGAAGGTATGATTGATAAAGCCACTACGGCTACCCGGAATGACTGAAAATAAATGGCCATAGCCAGAAAAATAACAAGGACGGCCACGAGTAAACCGAACTGCAGGCTTTGCAGCGTCTGCTGAAGTAACTCCGGCTGACCACGCAATAATATTTTCGCACCGTTAGGCAGGCTGCCCATATCCGAAATGGCCTGACGCACTTCTTTGAAAACAGCTCCCCTGTCATTTTGCTGGATATTAGCGGTAATGGTTATATAGCGCTGTTGATTCAGGCGGTCATATTCCCCAGGAATGGTCGTATGTTTCCAGCTGGCTACTTCGTTCAGATAATGCGTTCTTCCACCTGTGCCGGATGATACCGGGATCGCTTCCAATTGGGCTGTGCTGTTCATTTGGTATCCTGGATATGCCACCTGTACCTGGTAAGCAGTTCCTGAGGTTTTATCAAGCCAATAACTTGGAGTAGTAAACCTGCTGGAGGAGGTAGCAGCGACAGTGGAATTTGCAATCTGTGTACCGGAAATGCCCAATTGGCCTGCCCGGACACGGTCGATATCAAGTTGGATCGCCGGGTAATCAAGCGGTGTTGCTATCTGCAGATCCCTTAATGCTGATATGCCAGCTAATTTTTCCAATAATTTTTGTGCCGTTTTTTTCCCTTCCTCCAGATTCCTGTTTGCGACGGCTATTTCTACCGGACTTGTACTTCCCAGGCTGAGCACCTGTTCTACGATATCCCCTGGTTCAAAAGACATTCTGATGCCGGGCATTTCCCTTGCAACAGCGGCCCTGAGCTGCTCTCGGAATTTTTGAATTGGAATTGTACCAGGCTTAAGCCTGATCTTGGTAACCGATTCATTCGGACCGCTGGTCCATAAGTAAATATAATTAACAGGGTAACTCGAGGGCTGAGTTCCTACGAAAGCGGATGTTATTTCTACATTTCCTTTGCCTGCAATGCGTTCAGTAAGTGTTAATAATTTCCGCGTGGCATCTTCGGTACGTTCAAACCGGGTACCCACGGGCAGGCGTAACCGAACCTGGGCCTGTCCGCTGTCAGTCTGCGGAAATAACTCAGTTCCGGTGTAGGTAAAAATCAATACTCCCAGGCCAACGGCAATAAGAATAAAAAGACTGCTGAGAACACGGTATTTTGCTTTGAACCGTTCTCCTCCTTTAATGTATCGAGTCCTGAACCGTTCAAACCGGCTTTGCGTTCCCGGATCCTTCCTAACAGTCAGGTGACGCATCAGCATCCAGTCGGAAACCACAGGTACAAAGGTTTGGGAGAGCAGAAAAGAGGAGATCATGGCAAACCCTACGGCGAGAGACAGGGGCATGAACATCGCCCGGGGTATTCCAGACATGAATATGGCGGGCACAAAAACAGCCAGAACACTAAGCAGGATAAGCAATTTTGCACCTGCAATTTCTTTGCAGGCATCAGAAATTGCACGCGCCCTGTTCTTGCCCATTTCCATATGTCTGTGTATATTTTCGATGGTAACCGTTGATTCATCCACAAGGATTCCAACGGACAACGCAAGACCACCCAGTGTCATAATATTAATAGTCTGACCGGTTAGATAAAGCAAGGTAGCCGCAGAAAGCAAAGCCAAAGGGATGGTCATTATTACAATCAAAGCGCTGCGTTTATCGCCGAGGAACAGGAGTACCATAAGGCCGGTAAGAATTGCTCCTAAACCTCCTTCGAATAACAAGCTTTTGAGTGAATTGATTACATAGCCGGACTGGTCAAATTCATAAGTTACTTTTATGTCTGAAGGGATCGATGCCTGCATATCCGGCAATGCGGCTTTCACTCTTTTTACCACATCCCAGGTGGAGGCATCTGCTCGCTTGGTTACCGGAATATATACAGATCGCTTTCCGTTTACCAGAGCATAGCTGGTCGTGATATCCGTTCCCATACTCACGGTTGCAATGTCCCTGATATAGACAACGGGGCCGCTTTTTAATTGCATAGGAATGTTCTGCAAATCCTGTAATGTTTCGATTACACTATTCTGAGGAGTTATAAAAGTAGTATCGCCAATGCTAACATTGCCGGCAGGCGAGATACTGTTGAACCTGACCATTGATTGAACCACCTGGTCCGGTGACAAATCATAACCGCGCAATTTTTCGGGGTCGACGGTTACAACGACTGTTTTTTGATTTCCACCGAAAGGAGGAGGCGCAGAAACACCTGGTAAGGTTGAGAACATCGGACGCACGCGGAACAAAGCAAGGTCAGAAATCTCTCCTAAAGAGCGGGTGTCTGATCTGAACACTAACTGACCAACGGGAACACTGCCTGCATCAAAACGGGTGATGAATGGTGGTACGGTGCCGGGTGGCATGAAAGCCCTGGAGCGATTTACATACCCTACCACTTCAGCCATCGCCTGGCTCATGTCGGTTCCTTCGTTGAATTCTATCTTGATCAGGGCGGCTCCCTGAATGTTCCTGGAATCTACATATTTGACTCCTGTGATGTAAAGGAAATGGTATTCGTAATAAGAAGTAACAAATCCTTCCATTTGTTCTGGCGACAAGCCTCCATATGGCTGGGCAACGTATACAGTAGGGATTCCGAGGCGCGGAAAGATATCAATCTTTGAATTGCGGATGGCCATGTATGAAAAGAAAACAATGGCAATTACTGTTACCAGAATCGTTATCGGGTGCCGTAACGCCGCAACAATTAATTTTATCATACTATATTAATTATCTCAATTGATTCGTAAAGACAGTCAGGTTACCCCTCGATACGCCAATTTCGAGTAAGGATTTCCAAACCTGCAAAAAAGCATTAGCCTCCATCGCCTCTGCATTTAGCAGCTGATATTGCCCCTGGGTAAGCCGGGTAAAATCAACCAGTCCGCTCTCATAACTTTGATTCAGCCCTTCATATGCATTCCTCGCTGCTTTCGATTGAACAGGCGCAAGTTCTGCGATCAGCAGATTCTGCCCGTACATAATCTGGGCAGTTTCTATCTGTTTTTGAATATCGATAGATACTTGTGATAGTCGCAATTCATCTGCTTTAAGAAGCGAACTATATTGTTTTTTTTGGATGTTTATCTTCGAAAATTGAAGAATAGGAAAACTGAGTTGAAAGCCAGCTCCAAAATTGTTCCTTGTTAAGGACCATCCACCTGCTTTATCAATCACTCCATTTGATTCTACCCCAGAACCACGGGCAAAAGCATTTGCCCAAATATCGAACCTTGGACGCCAGGACCGGTCTATCTCCTTTAAATTAGCAGCACTGACCACGACGAGCGCTTCATAATACTTATAATCCGGGTTTTGAGTGTAAAGACTCGTGGTGTCAGGAAGTTTGGGTAGTTGAACGGCCAGCAGCGTGTCTGACAATATCAGGTTATCCGGAGTATCCGAAAGGCCGGTCAACCGGAAAAGTTCTAAAGACTGTGACTGGTAAAGGCGCTGCGTGGTTAACCAGTCCATTTCTGCCTGTGCAAGTGTGGATTGGAATTGGACGGTATCAAGACCGGGACGTAATCCTTCTTTAGCCAGCACGAGGGATTGTTGCAAACCGGTCTGGGTACGATTTATATTTGATTGCTGACTGGCCAGAAGCTTTTTGAGATATACCAGGTCAAGGTAAACAGTAATCCCCACGTATTGCTGCCGGAATAAAGCGTTGTCATAATAACTTGCCGCCAGTTTGAATTGTGCAACCGCTTTTTCAATTGCCGCCTCCCGCTGCCCGAAAGTAAGCGGTGCCCATTGAAATAACCCGGTCAATGCCGTACCAGGAACAGGGTCATACCTGTTGGCGGCAGAAGAAGGGCCGGTAATCGGCATCATTAACCCCGGATAGCTCATGCCCGTAATATTGTTGTAGGTAGCGTAACCGGCCTGGTAGCCCGCTGTCAGGTTCGGCACCAAGGTATTTTTGACGAGATCGATATTATTGCCTGCTGCTTCTGTTTGCTTTTGAAATGACTGCAACTCAGGTTGCCCCGACTGCACAAGAATAAGCATCTCTTTAATTGACAATATGCGTTTTTGGGCGCTCGCAACCTGAGCAATTGCAAGCAAACCAAGAAAAACAAATCCCATCCTATGGTCAATATTGAGGCAGGTAAGCGATTTCATAGATTTTACCGGTTATGATTGAAGGGTGGAGCAAGTGATTTATCTTCTTGCATCGATTATCTGTACTAACGCATTTTTTCAGACAAGGCATTGCAACATCTTTGACTATGCCTGAGGTTGATTTCGATCTTCTATCTGAGATTGGATCGCCAAAAGGTTAAACACCAGTCTATTTTCAAAATTACCATATTGACTAATAATAATTGGACATTCTTTGCTGGTTACCAGACGTTCCTGCAACGCTTTGAGGCCTGAGTTCCGAAGTCAAATAGAGGAAAAACGATTTGGTTGAGAGTAACTGAGAATGAAATGATGCCTGGGGATTTGACATCTGCAAAAAAAGCTTAATTAATCTGCTCAATACTACTAATATCAACATAGTTGCCTCCGCACTTGGCATCAACCTGATAATTGAGTTTAACCCTTATTGGAAATTTTCCGTAATAATTGATATGGAACGAAGCTGGCAAAGTTCCTATATCATAGTAACCCGTTGAGGGGTTATTCGGGTTCGGGTGGCCATCGATCTGGATGAATGTTCCTCCATCGCACGGCCCCGTTCTGGGATCACCCCCGATAATTGAACCTGTATCAGCAAAGCTGATTGCTGTCTTTTTGCAGCTCCCTGAGAACAGCAGGCTGCAGGAGAAAACCAGAAAAAATAGAAGCGTCCGTGCCATGATTCCAAGACGGTTAAAGTCCAAAAATAGTTGCTTTCAGGGAAAAGAGGTTTAAAAATAGTGGCTTCGTATGCATTTTGCCCACGGACCTGAATTCAATGATGGCTGTGTGGGACAACCCGCTCATTCCCCTTCTTTTTAATCAAAAAGAAATATAGCGAGATAACTCCAAACAGCACGTTTAAATAGAAAGTATAATTTAATTTGAAACTCATTAATGCTTCCCGAACATTGATGTTTCGCTCCGGGATAAGATGGAAATAATTAAAAGGTACGGACATGATCAGTCCGGAAATAACCATAGTAGTAAAAAATACAATCAGAATATACCACATTAGTTTCCATCCATAATATTTCCGGTAAACATCAAGCAAAGGAATTACGATAAGATCAGCGTACAGAAAGGAAAGCACTCCTGAGAAACCCATTCCCTGCGACCAGAATATAGCCGCCAATGGTACATTCCCAATAGAACATACAAAGGTAAGAATAGCTATGACGGGTCCGATGAGTGTGCTGACCACCTCCCTCACCATTACGGGGGAATTCTTCAAAAAAAGGATATCAAAAACGTGCTGAGGTACAAACACCCCGATCAAACCGGCAATTAAAAGACCGATCACAAGATCTTTCCAAAGCATGGACCATTCCATATAATAATTGCCGGCTATTTTTCGGCGTATCGCCGGGTCTGCCATTTTCCTGCGAAAAGAGATTTCCACTTTGTCCATGGTTTGATGATGCCTATTATGGCCGGAATGTTCATGACTGCACCCGGCTTGCTTTGATGGGCCTTCCTGCCCCCGGGCCGCTTCTACAATCGTTTTTGGATAAGTAAATTTTACAATCATGGACATGATCGAAATCAAAACAATACCCCCGATCCATTCAGCAACGGCAAATTGCCATCCCATTAACATCCAGAGAATAATTCCAAGTTCGATCACCAGGTTAGTGGAACTGAATAAAAAGGCCAGTGAAGAAATCAACGATGCTCCTTTTTTAAAAAGAGACCGGCTCGTAGATGCGGCAGCGTAGGAACAACTTGAACTTATTGCCCCAAACAAAGTGGCAAGGGCAATTTCTTTAAACCCAGTTTTCCCAAACCGGCTTATTATTTTTTCCCTCGAAATGGCCACTTCAATCACAGATGTAATAGTAAATCCGAGTGCAAGGCTCCAGGCAATCTGCCAAAACATACCAAGCGACATTCGTAAGGCCTCCAGTAGAGAGTTAAAAAAATGATTCAATGCTAAATGATTTTAAAGTAAAGTTCTTCATTAATTATAGCAAATATCTTTAAAGTCCATGATTCGCGCCTGCTACTCTTTTTGAATACGAGTTATGGAATTCTAAAGTTGGATCAATTTAAGCCGCATTTAATTTTTGCTCATATTCATACCTTCCATTGGCGTGCTCCCATTCTCAAAAAGATATTCGCTATTGATGAGATAAGCACCCTGGGTTACGACCATATCACCCTGCTTTAATCCGCTTTTTATTTCAATTGTATTTTCGTCGCTTAAACCTGTTTCGACCATATGAATCAAGTAAACACCGGGCCTTGTCTCGACCCAAACGACAGATCCTTTGCTATCAGTCAATACTGCGCCGGCAGGAAGGGTTATGGAATGATGCTGAGTATTGCTGGCAATGATATAGACGGGCATTCCGGGATGTAACTTGTTATTTAGATTTGGAATGGTAGCACGCACGAGATTGATGCGGGTATCCGGATCAATCTCCGGGTTAACAAAATCAATGGTTCCCCGAATAATCTCATTGTTCAGGTCCGGAATCCGGACTGTGATCCGGCAATTTTTATCTAAAGAAGAAAGTTGCGTGGTAAATACCTGCGCTTCCGCCCAAAGCGTGGACAAATCAGCCAGTTGCAGAACAGCTGAACCTTCTTGCGCGAAAGCACCTTCCTGAATATTTATTGCAGTAACATAACCATCCTCCGGACTATAAAATGTCGTCGTTGTTGATTGCTGATTACTTCCGGCAAGCCGGGCAATCTGGGCTTCTGTGAGACCCCATAAAAGCAGCTTCGCTTTGGCACTTTCTACAATAGCTCCATAATTGATAAGGGAATTACCGATAACTTTTTGCTGCTCCAGCGCATTCGCGTATTCCTGTCTTGCATTATTTAATTGTTCGCTATAAAGATCATACAGGGGTTCTCCTCTATGAACATAATCTCCGGTCTTCTTTAGGTATAATTTTTCTATTCTTCCTTCCACGCGTGTGCTTACAGAGGATAATTTCTGCTGATTAAAATTCAATACTCCGGTAAAAACCATTTGGTCGCCAATAGTTCCATTCCTAATAGTATCCACATGAATACTACCCAACCTGATTTGCTCATCATTGAGATGTATTTCCCCTGCCTCTTTCATACTGCTTTTGGGAACAGCGATTAACTCCATCTGGCAAATAGGACATTTACCGGGATGCTCCTCCCTTATTTGCGGATGCATGCTGCAGGTGTAATAGACCTCTTTTACTGTCACTGTTTCGCCGGATTTTGTTGAGATATGCTTACAGGAGATTGCAAATATTGCCAGGCAGGCTAAACAGAGCAGAAAACTGCTTCTTAAGAAAGAATGAATATGTTTTTCAGCATATTCTGTCGTCAAATTAGATTTAGACATATCAATTTAATTAGGGCGATTGAATAAAACTCTCGCTATCCATAAAATACTGTCCATTCACTGCTACACTATCCTTTTCATTCAGGCCGCTGATCACCTCAACATTTCCTTCCGAATGAATCCCGGCAGTTATTTTGTGCGCCATGAATCCACCAATGGCTTTCTTAAATACAATATTGTTCATTCCAAGAGAAAGAACGGAGCTTTCCGGCAGCCATAAGCTGTTTTGTTTGATTGAATAAATAGTTGCCGAAACATGGGTTCCGACCGGCAACATGGCTTCATTGTGAAAATATACCCTCGCCGTAAGCGTTTTGCGTTCAGCCCGGAAAAATGGTTCAATAAAATCTATACGTCCTTCTATTATGGCCGATTCATCTGTTTCCGAAATAATACTGACCCTGCTACCCGCTTTAACCAGGGACTCATCAGAAGCAAAAATCTGCAAAGCAGCCCACACCATATGATGATCCATGATCATGAGCAAGGATTGGCCTTTTTGAACATACATACCTTCCTTAAGAGATAATTCCTGGGTTAGGGGTTCAGATCCAGGCATTGGGCCCGGCTGTTTCAAACCATCCTGAATCATTCCGGCTTCATGTACATGACCACTATAACTGCTATATATGCTAACCGAATAATCAGGCTTACCGGTTTCGATTACCTGGCCAAGTTGTTCCCGGCTCATTCCTAATAAAAGCAATCTTTCCTTCGCGGCCTGAATAAACGAGGTGTTTCCGGCATCGCTGCGTAAAAGGAATAATAAGTTTTGCTCCGCTGTTAATATTTCAGGGCTGTAGATATCCATAATTTTTTGCCCCTTTTTTATCTCCTGATAGCGGTAACGGACATACATTTTTTCAATGCGTCCTGATATCCTTGTTGAAATAGTAAAGGCATACCTGGTATCGTATTCAATGGTTCCATAGGCTTGAACAAGTACGGCCATCTTCCTGCGCTCAGGACTGGTAACGGCCAGGAAGGATACGACCGCTTCATTGGTTGGTATCAATAAAGTTTCCAGTGCTATATTGCTGGTGGTCACCGCCCCGGGGTTTTTCTTAACCAGTACCATGCCGCCTGCTTTCTTCTGCTCTCCATTGCAGCCTCCGAAAAATAAAATCACGGAAAATCCGTATAAGAATATTTTGATTTGCATTGCCAATTATTTAATCTCCAATATTTTTTCCAGGCCAACCTGGAACGCCAATAACTGACCCAACTGATCAAGGTATTCAAGCTGTATATTATTCAGTGCCTCCCATGCGTCATAAAGTGAAAATAATTCCTCAGTATTCTGCTCATAGGCCAAAAGCGTGCTTTGATAATTTTTCCTTAAGGCTGGTATTATATTGTCCTCATACAGCAGCATTTCTTTCTTTTTTGCGGCAATATCCTGAATCAAACCATAAGCCATGCCTGCATATTCATTGGCCATTGATTGCCTTTGATTATCGAACGACACAGCCTTCCATTTAAGGCTCTCGATATTTGCTTTACTTTCCCTGGATGACCATTTTGCAAGCGGGATTTTTACTGTTCCCATAAGCGTGAATTGTTCAGGGAAACCTCCAAAACCGAACATATGTGCAAACTGCAGTCCAAATTGAGGATTGAGACTTTGCTTTTCTACATCCTGTTTCAGATAGGTCAATTGAATGTTTCTGTCAATGGCTCGTATGTCACTCCGGCTGGTATAAAAAAGCCCACTATCAAAAACGGAATTTGCATATTCCTTAATGGTAATGGAAGTATCAATCGAAAATTCACTGAGTTTATTCCGGCTCATCAGGGTATTCAGTGCAATGCGTTTCTGTAATGCTTCATTTTGCAACATGATGCGTATGTTAGCCAGGTTCGCCTGTGCAGCTTTTGCTTTGTAATAGGCACTGACTTTTCCCAGGCCGTTCTTATACCTGGTTTCTGCATTGGTGATCATGAGTTCCAATAACTTTTCATTTTCATCAATGATGAGTAGCTTTTTTTCAATAATGATCCAGGCATCGTAATTATCCTTGGCCCTGGAAAAAAGCTCATTCAGGGTCGATTTTCTGTTTTCTGATTCCACAGATGACATGGCCTGCATATATTTTTCATTGGCAATATTGTATTTACCATTTGGAAACATCTGTTCGGCTGAGATCATATATTGGCCCATGCCGGGTCCCGCCGAACCTTTATTGCTCCATAAGTTTACATTATAGGGGGTCATCCAGAATCCACTGGATACCTCCGGGGCCATCCAGCTGCGGGCGCCTTTGGCAGCTTCATCCAATGATTGAACTTCTGCTTCGTACATTTTGAGGACGGGATGAGAACTTTGAATACTGTCCAGAATATCCGCCAGTTTCATTGTCTGGGCCACTATGTTTTCCTGATGAAAACAAATCAGGCTGATCAATATGAATATCTTTTTCATGCTGTGTAATTTTTGACCTGGAGATTCGCTTCAGGGATCTCGATTTTTCCATATTTGTTCAGTTCGTATTCCTTTGCCATCAGAAAGATTAAGGGCGTGACCAATAAAATATAAATGGCCGAAGTAATAACTCCTCCGATCATGGGAAGCACGATGGGTTTCATCACATCACTGCCAACCCCACTGCTCCTAAGGATCGGAATCAGAGCAAATAAGGATACACTCACCGTCATGATTTTTGGACGCAACCGTTTAGCTGCTCCGTAGATCACATATTCCAGCAAATCGGCCTTTGTAATCGTCTCTTTGGAATTGCCCTTTTTAAAGACCAGTTGTTGCATGGCATCATTTAAATAAATAACCATGACAATATTGGTTTCGACCGCAAGTCCGAACAGGGCAATGAAACCTACAGCGACCGCAACGGATAAATTCACTCCCCAGAAATAGATCATGTATGCACCACCTATAAGTGCAAAAGGGATTGTGATTAAACTGAGTATGGCCTCCCGCGCAGAATGGAAAGCAAAATACATACTGATGAAAATGACAAGAAGCACAACAGGCAGAATCAATTTTAAAGTTTTTTCACTGCGGATCAGGTTTTCGAACTGACCACTCCATTCGAAAAAATATCCCTTTGGCATCCTGCCAATCATCTTATTTAGTCGCTGCTGTGCCTCAGATACGGTACTTCCCAGATCCCGGTCACGTACATTGAATAGTACGGTACCACGCAGCAAAGCATTTTCGGAATTGATCATGGGCGGACCTTCCGTGATATTTATATCAGCAATAGCCTGCAAAGGAATTGGCCCAAATCCAGGCGTTTGCAAAGGCAATCGTTTCAATGCCTCCAGATTGTTCCTGAAATCCTGACCAAACCGGGCGTTCACCGAAAAACGCTGACGGCCTTCAATGGTATTCGTGATTTGCGCTCCCCCAAGCGCCCCTTCGATAACGGCGTTGACTTCGTCAACGCTCAGATTATACCTGTCAATCTGGTCGCGTTTAATCGTAATATCAATATATTTTCCGCCTGTGACAGGTTCCACATACAAGTCTTTGACGCCGTTGATACCTGCTAATTCCCTTTTTACAGATTGGGACAAGGCATATATACTATCCAGATTCTGTCCATACACTTTTACACCAACATCGGTACGGATGCCGGTTGAAAGCATATTGATCCGGTTGATAATGGGCTGTGTCCACCCATTGGTTACCCCGGGAATTTGCAATTTACTATTCAGCTCATTTATAATTTCATTTTTTGTGATTCCTGTCCTCCATTCATTTTTTGGTTTAAGCAGAACGATGGTCTCTATCATATTAATCGGAGAATTATCCGTAGCCGTGGCCGCTCTTCCCGCTTTTCCCAATACCGATTTTACTTCCGGCAGGGAAGAAATGATCTTGTCCTGCACTTGCAAAATCCTTTTTACTTCACTATTAGAAACGTCGGGAAGTGTTACGGGCATGAATAGAATTGTTCCTTCGTCAAGCGGAGGCATAAACTCTGTTCCAAGGCTCATGATCAGGGGAATGCTGACAAGAAGGGCAAGGATATTGACAGCAATCGTCGTCTTCCGCCATTTAATACAGGCCCGGATGACCGGCTCATAAATTCTCTCGAGCAGCCGGTTAACCGGGTTGGCATTTTCCGGCCTGAACCGTCCCCGCATGAAAAATGAAATCAGCACCGGAGCCAGGGTGACCACCAGGATAGCGTCCACCACCATAATAAAAGTTTTGGTATAGGCCAGCGGATGAAACAACTTGCCTTCCTGGCCTGTGAGCAGGAATACAGGCAGGAATGAGGTAATAATGATGACCGTGGAAAAGAAAACGCCCCGGGAGACCTGTTTGCAGGCTCGCTCAATAATGCTTATGCGTTCTGCTTCCGGGATTTTATAATAATCCGACCGCCACCATTTCTTTTTAGTTGATGTTGCACTCATAATAATTAATTAGTAGCGTGACTATTTTGCCATTCTGACAAATGGCGATATGCATTTTCGCTCATGATAATGCCATTGTCAACTATGACCCCTATTGCCAGGGCAATCCCCGTCAATGACATGACGTTGGAAGAAAGACCAAATGCGTTAAGGAGGATAAAACTGATGGCAATCGTAATGGGTATTTGGATTATGATGCTCAATGCGCTCCGCCAATGCAGGAGGAAAAGGATCACAATCATGCAAACGATACTGATCTCTTCCAGCAATTTTCCTTTAATATTTGCGATAGCGGCTTCAATCAGCTGACTCCGGTCATAATCTATTTTAAAGCTTACTCCCTCCGGTAATCCTTTCTGTACATCAGCCATCTTCTTTTTAATTTCGCCGATCAGGCGGTCAGCGTTCTCCCCGTAGCGCATGACAACTATTCCGCCAACCACCTCGCCTTGTCCGTTTGCATCAAATATCCCCAGCCTCAAATCGCCGCCCATTTGAACGGTGCCAATATCTTTTACGCGTATTGGAATTCCTCCGGACATACCCAGGCCAATATTCTCTATATCCTCTTTGTTTTTAATGTAACCCAGGCCACGGATGATATAGGCCATATCGCCCATTTCCAGTTTCCTTCCGCCTACATCATTATTTCCCGCTTTTATCCTGTTCATCACATCCATCATGGAAAGATTATAAAACTGCAATCTGACCGGATCAACTACTACCTGATACTGCTTTTCAAATCCGCCGAAAGAAGCAACTTCGGCTACGCCTGGAACAGTTTGCAAGGCAAATTTGATATACCAGTCCTGCAGGGCTCTTTGCTCTCCCAGATCCATTTTCGGAGCGTTCAGGTGATACCAGAAAATATGTCCCACGCCCGTGCCGTCAGGACCGAGAGACGGCGTTATTCCCTGTGGTAACTGGCGCTGTGCATAATTTAATCTTTCCATCACGCGGGTCCGCGCCCAATAGATGTCTGCATCATCATCAAATACAACGTAAACAAAACTCATCCCGAACATGGAAGTGCCCCGGATGTTTTTCACCTTCGGAATTCCCTGCAGGTTGCTCACCAGGGGATAGGTAATCTGATCTTCGATGATCTGCGGACTTCGCCCCGTCCATTCAGTAAACACAATGACCTGGTTTTCGCTCAGATCAGGAATTGCGTCGACCGGGTTCCGGTTTACCGAATAAAGCCCCCAAACCAACAGACCGGTTGCAGCCATAATTACGATCAGCCTGTTTCGTAAAGCGAGTTCAATTAATTTGTGAACCATAATTATACTTTTATCCTGGTTTGATTCATTTACCAGTTTGCCGATTGAAAGCAGACTAGTCTTTTTTGGCGCTTTCCTTCTTTTTTGCAGGCATCTTTTTCTCCACCAAATCCATCCCGCATTTGGGGCATTTACCCGGTTTATTACTGACTACATCCGGATCCATCGGACAGGTGTAAACTCTTTTAATCGCCGTATCTGTTTTTGGCATTTTGCTCCTTGCGGTTTGCCCTAAAACGCTCACGCTGGGAGCAGTCGTTATCATTAATGCAAACGCAATAACGAGTAATGCTTTAATCGCTTTCATGCATTTAAAATTTTTAAAATCTTACAATAAAAAATGAGTAAGCCCAGACGCTTTGGTAAATGAAAAGCACCCTGGCCCAACAAAATGCCGGGTAATAAATGAAGACCAATAAATCAGATACGAAAATTACGGTTGAGGAGAAATACTGCGACCTTACCCTTCAGAGGTGGTGCATGATTTACAGGATAGGCTATTACAAGTGAAGGAATACGAAAATCCGCCTGTCCCAGATGGCTATTAACGACAGACTGTGTGAAAACATTTAATAGCTGCAAGCCGGAGCTGGAAATCTTCTGATCACCTCCTGTCTTTATCTGCCTGCTTTCATCTTTACAGCAGCCGTTTTTTGCTGAAAAACAATGATTATTGTCAGCATTTTTGGGCATTCCGCAGAAATCGCAATCCTTGCTTTCGTGGGCAATGAAGCCCCAGGAAAGGAGTTTCCCCATGCAAAAATGAAGATGCACGGTAGCCCCAATGGATGTGGAGAGGTAAATAAGGGCTAATATGCTGACTAAAATCTTTTTCATTAGAAATCTACGTAAAAGTAAAATTATTTTACCCGTGGTCAAAACTAAAAATAGTTTATCCAATCAAACGCCAAACTCCTGACCATCGCGGTCTTCCTGTTTAAGCCTATTTGCAGCATTCTTTCTTATGCACAAAAAGGGCTTTGAACACTTTAAGAAAAAACCGGCCTATGTTGGTAGCTATTACCATATTGTGCCACAAAGCTAACGCAAGAATCAGCCTGAATGTTATAAAATTTATAGAATTAGGCCATAATCTTCGGAATAAGTGCTTTTTTGAATCTGGCTGATAACGAATTGTGACCTGCATAACCTGATGAACATATTAGCTGTGAGCTATTTGATGGTGATCAAGTCTGATTTTTTATTCTTCGGTAAAACCATTGTTTGGCCAGTTCAGCCGTAAACACATAGGCGCTCACAATAAGCGTCATCCAGGCATAAAACGACAATGGTAATCGAACAAATCCGAACAAGCCGGCAAAGGGTATAAAAGGAAGGGCCAGAACAACCAACACGATAATCGCAGTAGCTATGCTTAAATATTTGCCCGGTAAACTCTTAAAAAATGGCAGTCTGGTTCGCACGACCAAAACAATCAAGGTTGCAGAAACGACAGATTCAACAAACCAGCCGGTTTGAAAAGTTCTCTCATTTGCTTTCATAAAAAATAATAACACGCCAAAAGTAAGGTAGTCGAATACGGAGCTCAATAAGCCAAATAAAATCATAAAGCGCCGGATAAATCGGATATCCCAGCGATGAGGTTTATTAATTGCAACCGGATCTACCCGGTCAGTAGCAATTGTCATTTCCGGGAAATCGGTCAATAGATTGGTGAGAAGTATTTGTTTGGGCAGCAATGGAAGAAAAGGCAGGAACAGGGAAGCGCCTGCCATGCTGAACATATTCCCAAAGTTGGCACTCGTTGCCATAAAAATATATTTCATCGTATTGGAGAATGTCTTCCGTCCTTCCACAATACCCGAGATGAGTACATTTAAGTCCTGGGCCAACAAAACAATATCTGCGGCCTCTTTGGCAACATCAACTGCTGAATCCACAGATATGCCAACATCGGCTGCGTGTAATGCAGGGGCATCATTAATGCCATCTCCCATGAAACCTACCACATTGCCGGATTTCTTCAAAAACATAATAATCCGCTCTTTTTGATTTGGTTCCACTTCGGCGAAAATATCGGTATGCGCGGCTTGTTGAAACAGAGCACTGTCACTGAGATTTGTCATTTGTAAACCTGTAAGGATAACCGGATTTTCAATGCCTACATCTTTGGCGAGACTTTCGGCCACCAGCGCATTATCTCCTGTAATTAATTTAAGTTGTACGCCTAAATTATTCAGGTTGATGATGGTTTGCCGAACATCCGTTTTGGGTGGATCAAATAAAGTTATAAAACCCAGAAAAATCATATTTTTTTCGTCATCGCGGTTAAAATCATGATCATTTTTCCCATTTTTATAGGCAACGCCAAGTACCCGAAAGCCTGAAGCACTAAGCGTTTTATATTTCTCCTTAATACTATCCAGTTTATCTTTTATAGGAATCACCTGGCCTTCAGTTGTTTCGGCCTGTTCACAGATATCCAAGACGGAATTCAGGGCGCCTTTGGTGATGGCGAAATTCCGGGTCAGATTTTTAACCTGTATGGTAAGTCTTTTTCGGATAAAATCATAAGGTATTTCTGATTGAACAGTGAATTCGTTCGGATCCCCCGGAAAAGTTGAGCGAATCGTTTCATCAATCGGATTTTTAAACCCCAATTGCAGGTAAGCATTTAACCAGGCAAAATGAAGTGTTTTGGTGGAATGGTTGCCATCAATGTCCAGAGCATCCTTGAGTGTTACTTTCCCGGCTGTGATTGTACCGGTTTTGTCTGAACAAAGAATATTCATGCTGCCAAAATTCTCAATGGCAGAAAGTCGCTTGACGATTACCTGTTGTTTAGCCATCGCTCTTGCTCCAACAGACAGGTTGACAGAAATAATAGCAGGAAGCAACTGAGGAGTGAGTCCCACAGCCAAAGCAAGAGAAAACAAAAAAGAATCCAAAGCTGGTTTATGGAGCAATATATTAGTGGCAAAAATGATGAGAACGAGTATTAAAGTAATTTCCATGAGCAAATACCCAAAATGCCGAATTCCTTTTTCAAAATCCGTTTCAGGTGATTTTACCCGCAGTTTCTCAGATATTTTACCAAATTCTGTTTGTTTCCCGGTTTTTATAACAAGAACCCTGGCTGTACCACTTATTACATGAGAACCCATAAAGAGAGAATTGGTTCTTTTAGCCAGAGGCGTGTCAGCAGGAACCACTCCAACATTTTTTTCGACCGGAAAGGTCTCACCCGTAAAAGCCGCTTCATCTATAAATAATTCTTTGGATTCCAAAAGCAAACTGTCGGCAGGGATCACATCACCGGCCGATAAAAAAATGATGTCCCCGGGAACCACATTTTCAACAGGAAACTCAGTTTGCATATCGCCCCTTAATATTTGGCACTTAATCTGAACCATCTTCAATAATTCGTCAACAGCATTCGCCGCTCCCCTTTCCTGCCAAAAACCAAGAAAGCTGCTTACAATAATAATGATTAGAATGATGGTCGCATCGGTAAAATCCCCGAGGCCCATGGATAACAAGGCAGCTACGATAAGTAAAATCGTAATGGGGCTTTTAAATTGCGAGAGAAACAAAAGAAGCGCTGAAGAACGTGATCCGGCTTTGAAAGTATTCGGGCCATAATGCTTTATCCGCAGGGCAGCTTCTTCGCCTGATAGTCCATTTTCAGTGCAGGATAAGCCTTTCAGGGCATCCATCTTCCGGAGATTCCAGAACTGATCTAATGGCTTTGTTAATGAAAGATCCTGCATGGCAATATGTTGGCCAAATATGTTTATTAACTGACGGCTTTAGCCAATCCATAAGCCGCAGCAGCAGCAATTATTCCGGTTACAGCTACCTTAATCGTTCCTTTTACTATAGGTTGACCTGTAACCTTACTTTTAAAGTAACCAAATATAATTAATGCAATGATTGTAACTATACAGGAAACATACAGACCTGTTCTGCTGTCCTGGATGATAATATAAGGAAATAGCGGAATAAATCCTCCTACCATATAGGAAAGGGCAATCGTGCCTGCACTTTTAGAAGCTCTGTTCTTGGCCGGCTTTTCCAATTCGAGTTCAAGTTTCATCATAAAGTCAGCCCATCTGTTTTTGTCCCTGCTTATTTGCAATGCCACTTGCTTACTTAAACTCTTATCCACTCCCATATCGGAAAGTATATCTTCAACTTCTTTTAACTCAAGCTTTGGCGTACTTTCAATCTCCCTATATTCCTCCTTCAACTCTTTGTCGTAATGCTCTACCTCTGACTGGCCTGCCAGATACCCTCCTAACCCCATAGAGATACATCCTGCCGCTATTTCGGAAAGACCTGAAACAATAATCAAATGCGTGGTATTTAAAACACCGCTGAGCCCGGCGGTAAGGGCAAAAGGGACAGTCAACCCGTCTGACATTCCAATGATGATGTCTCTGACTAAGCCCGAATTTGCATTTTTCTTTTCCCTGATCACGAATTACTGATTAATTGAAAATAATCTTTGATGCCGCTGGAAGTTTAAAGAGGCCGTTCAATTCTCCCTGGCTCCGCCAATAAAATTAATGCCTTATAAATTAAATATTTTATAAGGCATTTTTATTTGCAATTTATGCTAAAACGGGCTTCCCAAGATGACAAATTCGGTGACACCAATTTCATGATCCATACACTGCATTATTTCGTCCTCAAAATCCGATCGAGGCTTCTACCATAGTTCCCTTGAACCTTCCGCCGTTAAGTATATTATGAGCAGGGTAATGGAGGTAATCAACTGGTTTCTTTCTTCCGGTGAAAGGTCCAGTCCTGCGTTTGGCAGAATAATTCCTCACGGTGCACGGCATGCTCATTATCAATTAATGATTTTGCGCGTTCCGGACTTGGTCTGTCACACCGCTTGCACTGATATCAAATACGTAAACTATGAATATTGGAATTAAAACGGGGCTTTTAAACATTATGTGCTATAAATACCGGAATGGAGCTTTTCGCAATTATCTGCTCAACAAAACTCGGCTTGAATACCATTGAAGTGCCTGACCTTGAAAAAGAGCCGGCTACCAGCAGCGTATTCTTTTTATTTTGCAGCCATTCTCTGAAGGCCTGGTCTGCATGAAAATGAAGTTTGTTAATATTGCCAGCGTCAAAATGGGCATTCGTATACTCTTTCAGCAACTGCATGTCGGGAATATCGTCCGTATCATCATCTTTTACATAAACGAATTCAACAGGCAATTCGTCATACTGAGAAAAAAGATGACAGAACTGTTTCAGGGCAAATGCACTTTCTTTCTTGCCATCATAGGCTACTACCACGCGCTCAACAGTTGAAAAACTTTCCGGAATGATCACTACAGGGCATTCCGTCATCCTCAAAGCTTCCTCCATGAATGAATTCGGCTGATCCCCGGGTATATCCCTACAAAACAATTGTTCACTGATCAGCGCCAGGTCAGCAAACCGGGTTTCCTTAATAAACTGGCGCAGATCCCAACCATCCTCATATTCTTCAATCCTTTGCCTTATACCATAGGATTTACATTCATGAATAAATCTGTCTCTGCTTTTAATAAGGGATTGTCTTTCTTCTTTTACCAAACTGATATATGGGGGAGCCAAAGAGCTATAGACCGGGGGACTCAATTGCCGGATAGCCATTCCTGTAAAAAACATCCCTTTCAGGGTTAAGGGTTCACTGGCCTGAAGAGACTTGATAAATTTAAATGCGCCTTCGGGAAAATGATCTCCATCGCAGGCAAAAAGTATCTTTTTCATAAAATGTTTTTAAAAAATTATTTATTCATTACTCAGGATAACCTTCAGGCTTTTTTCCTTTGCTGCATTCCCGAAGGTTTCATAGGCTTCAAGAATATTATTAAGCTTAAAATGATGGGTGATCAGCTTTTCCGGTTCGAGCTTCCCGGAATTTACGGTTCTGAGTAACATCGGCGTTGTCACTGTATCAACAAGCCTTGTAGTGATGGTGATATTCTGTGACCATAATTTTTCCAGGTGAAGCTCCACGGATTTACCATGCACGCCGACATTGGCGATATGGCCGCCGGGTGCAATAATGGATTGACAAAGTTCGAAAGTGGCAGGTACGCCGACAGCTTCTACCGCAACATCCACTCCCTTGTTTTCGGTGAGAGCGAATACGGCTTTGACCGCATCATTCTTTTGGCTGTTAATTATGTTTGTAGCCCCAAATTTTTTGGCTGCCTCAAGACGGTTATCATCCACATCAATCATAATGATGCGGGCAGGGGTATAAAACTGAGCGGTTAGTAAAACGGCAAGGCCGATCGGACCAGATCCCACAATCGCCACCGTGTCCCCGGGTTTCACCTGCCCATTGAGTACGCCGCATTCAAAGCCGGTTGGAAGAATGTCACTTAACATCACCATAGCGTCGTCACTTGAACCCGCCGTGATATGATAAAGACTATTATCAGCAAAAGGTATCCTCACATATTCAGCCTGGGTCCCATCAATGAGATGACCAAGTATCCATCCGCCATTCATACAATGGGAATACATGCCTTTTTTACAATACTCGCATTTCCCGCAGGAGCTGATGCAGGAAATGAGCACCCGGTCGCCCTTTTTAAAAGCGCTCACAGAATTTCCCGCTTCTTCTATTATCCCAATCCCTTCATGCCCCAGTATCCGGCCTTCAGTTACTTCCGGCACATCTCCTTTGAGAATGTGCAGATCCGTGCCACAGATGGTGGTTTTGACGATCTTTACAATGGCATCGGTTGGTGCCTGTAAAATTGGCTTTGTCACTTCATCCCAGGACTTTTTGCCAGGTCCGTGATATACGAGTGCTTTCATGTTGTAAAAGTAGTTTAGGAATAATGTGGAAATAGTAAGATGGCTCAACCGCCCTTATGATTTTGATCAGGGAAGAATATGGCACTGATAGGGACGTAAGAAGTAATAGCTGGAATTAATCAGCCTGAAAAGAGCCCATTGCACCCATATCCGCATCAGCGAAAGAGTGATCCACGAAAGTGTATGTTCCTTTTTCCGGTATAACAAATTCCACGATGGCTCCACTGGCAGGGCCCAGGAAAACAGATTGCATGCCGACCAACTGGTTTCCTGGATTTCCGTCAAGCCACACCTTATCAAGGATGGTTCCGATCACATGAAAATTGGTCGCGTTGTTAGGGCCGTCGTTCATGATGTATAAACGGATCCGCTCCCCCGCTTTCACTTTAAGCGGATGCACAACATACTGGGCAACCTTCCCATTGAATGTTACAAAACTGGGTTGTTTAAGTCTTGCCTTGGCCGTATCAGGTTTATAGTAATCGCCTTTCTGAGTCAGGTAGTATTCATTTTGAATAATCGCAAATTCCCGGTCCGGTTTTCCGGGAAATCCATTCTTTGGCTCAACGATAACCATGCCGATCATTCCGTAGATCATATGCATGAGCACCATCGGTGTTCCGCAGTGATACATAAATACGCCGGGGTAATTGGCCGTCCAGGTGAACGATATTGTCTCGCCAGGTTGAACGCTCCTGTATTTGTCTTCCGGATTTACCATGGCCGCATGGAAGTCAATCGAATGCTGCATGGGTGCCATATTCATATCCATCCCAACGCTATTCATCGTCTCATTCGAGCGGTCTGTCATTGAAAATTTAACGGTCTGGCCTACGCGCACTTTTAAAACAGGGCCCGGAACGGCATCTCCAAACATCCAGGCTGTGAAGCTTACGTTATTTGCAATCCTGAACATCCGGTGGTGCACATCCATCTTTACATCAATGGTATCCCCATCCAGCGTTTTTGGTACATCCGGTGCATAAGCCAGAGGCCCTCTTATACTTGTATCTTTATTCGGCTGGCTGCTGATCGCGGCTTTCGGGGAGCCGAGGACCAAATCCTGTTTAACATTATTATTTGTTTGGCATGCGCAAAATATTATCGCGATCACCGGTGCAAGGAAAATATACTTCATGTTTAAACGATTAAGCTATGGTCGGATTGAAAGGTCTGCGGCGGTAAGAAAAAACGGATTTGCTGCAAAGGTTTATGTTTATACCAGGAAAATGTATGACCTGGCTCAGGCTCCGTTATGACTTGGAGTAAATCACGCAGGAATGGCCATACCCGGTGAATTCCGGTATTTGATCTGTTGTGCCAGGAAAAGTGACAGGGCGACAAATATAGAGATCGCTGCACCCAGCAAATAACCACCTGAAGATTCCCAGGCTTTTCCGGCGAGCGCATAAACTGCCTGTAAGAGTAAAAAGATTTCATTTGCAAGAACACCCGTAATGAAAATGAAGATGGCAATTCTGGAAATAGTCGTACGCACGGGCCGGAATAAGTTCTCTGATAAGAAAAAGCCCACCAGGAAAAAGCTGATAAAGCCAAGCAATACGAGATGCAGGTAGCCGATAATAACAGGTCTGATACCAAAAGCATATTTTCCAAGGGCAGGGACCACGGACAAGCCCTGCAACAAAATTTTAATGCAAAAAGCAACCAGGGATAAAATCCAAAAAGTTTTGATATGGCCCGAAAATGAAGCATTCAGTCTTGGGCGGATGGTCCATAACAATTGTAAGAGCATCAGAACAGCAGTCCATTGGGCCAGCCCCGCAAATGCAGCCAGTATAAAAACCCATAAAGGCGGATTGGTCCACAGCACAGATAAGCAATAAGCCGGTATGCAGGCTGCAAAAAATAGCCAGAAAACCAACAGGGATTTTTTTTCGTCAACCGGGATTTGCGCGGAACGCAATGACTGGAAGAAAATAGCCAAAACGGCAAAGCTAAAAAAGCCATTGTATTGAAAATGAAGGAATAAATAAATGGAATTCTGATAAATATTGCTATCATAAATCCTGTTCGACAAGATATATCCAAGTAAATACGGACCTATGGATGAAAGAACATAAAAGAACAAAGCCGCTCTGGCAAAATATTTTACAGGTAAGGACAATTTGCTTTTTTTCAGGTCTTTGCTGAATTGCCAGGCGAACCAATAGGAGAACAAAATGGATAGACAGGAGAAGCTGATAGAAACGGCTGCATAGCCCTGGAAGATGAAGCTGATCAACATACCAAAACTTGCTACTTGCCCGAGATTAAACTGGTAACGGTAGCTTTTGGGGATTGAGCCCATGTCATGCGACAGCTGGTAAACAAAAGCCGTAAATATAGCCAGGGACACCCAACCTGCAAAGCCGAAATGGGAATGCGCATTCAGCAGGTACTTATAATTCAATACTGGGAGCGAGAACGCGATCTTATAACGGAGCAAAACCCCGGCCAGGGAGAGCAGGGTGAAATTCAGGAGGCTCAGGGTTGCCCAGCGCCTGCATTGGTGAAACCGGTCCTTTACCATGGGGTTTTTTGCAAAAATAAATTTCAGCCATGATGAAAATTATGACCAAACATTCAAAACTCATATAAATCTATGATTTTAGTCATACAATAGATTTAAGGCCTTTCTTAATCTTGCCTTCCATTTTTAACTCAACCATTTTATTTATGAAAAAGATCCTTGTGATCGCCGCTTTGCTCGGGCTGACCTTCGCCTGTTCCAATAACCGTTCAGAAAAGAAGGAAAACCCGGAGGGCGATCAGGCTGCCATTGTTGATTCTGCTTCTTCCCCGGCTGAAGGCGTTGGCAAGTTCAAACATATTGATCTGGCAGCAAACCTGGATAAAAAAATGGCTGATGGAGGCAAAACCATCTACGACCTGAAATGTTCCGGCTGTCATAAACTTACCACCGAAAAACTGGTAGGCCCGGGCTGGAAAGGGGTTACACAAAGAAGAAAACCCGAATGGATCATGAACTTCGTGACTAATACTGATGAAATGCTGAACAAAGATACTTCCGCCCAGGCGATGCTGGAAATATGCATGGTTAAAATGCCCAACCAGAACCTCTCGGATGAGGATGCCCGTAAGATGCTTGAATTCATGCGGGAAAACGATGGCATAAAATAATAAAACTTAAATACAATTTAATTATGAAATCAGCTCACCAGCTTCTGGTATTGGCTGCAGGGATAACTGCGCTCTTATCCTTCAGCGCCTGCAGGCCAAAAAATGCAGCAACGGTAGTCTCTGCGGATGCGGCATCGAAAGTTTATGTGGCCCCCGGTAAATATGACGAGTTCTACAATTTTGTCTCCGGCGGGTTCAACGGTCAGGTAACGGTTTACGGAATACCTTCCGGCAGGGTTCTGAAAATTATTCCGGTGTTCTCCGTGTTTCCCGAAAACGGCTATGGCTATAGCGAAGAAACCAAACCCATGCTGAATACAACGCATGGTTTTGTACCCTGGGACGACCAGCATCACCTGGAACTTTCCCAAACCAATGGAATAGCCGATGGACGCTGGTTGTTTGCAAATGCAAACAACACACCGCGCGTGGCGAGGATTAACCTATCCACTTTCAGAACTGACGAAATACTTGAACTACCGAACAGCGCGGGCAATCACTCTTCTCCTTTCATTACGGAAAATACAGAATATGTGGTGGCAGGCACACGCTTCAGCGTTCCCATGGGAAATAACCTGGATGTGCCCATTAGTTCCTATAAAGAAAATTTTCACGGAACCGTCAGTTTCATCAGTATTGATCCTAAAACCGGTCGCATGAGCATCTCTTTTCAAATCATGCTGCCGCCCGTTGATTTCGACCTCAGCCATGCGGGGAAGGGTCCATCGCACGACTGGTTCTTTTTCTCATGTTATAATACAGAACAGGCACATACCCTGCTTGAAGTAAACGCTTCCCAACGGGACAAGGATTTTATTATGGCGGTGAACTGGAAAAAAGCAGAAGAATATATCAGGCAGGGTAAGGGTGTGAAAACGAAAGCCGCATATATCCATAATATATACAATGAAAAAACCCAAACGGCCAGCAGCACCATTGAAAATGATGTGCTGATGCTGGATCCGAAAGTACTTAAAGATTTCATTTACTTTATTCCCTGCCCCAAATCTCCCCACGGTTGCGATGTTGATCCCACCGGAGAATATATTGTAGGAAGCGGCAAACTGGCTGCGCTGATCCCTGTGTTTTCCTTCAGTAAAATAATAAAAGCGATAGCAGATAAAAATTATGAAGGTGATTATAATGGTATCCCCGTGATTAAATATGAAGCAGCCCTGTATGGTGAAGTAAAGAAACCAGGCCTCGGACCGCTTCACACCGAATTTGACAGCCGGGGTAACGCATATACCTCATTCTTCGTTTCCTCTGAAGTGGTGAAATGGAGACTAAAAGACCTGAAAGTGCTGGACCGGGCGCCTACTTATTATTCGGTAGGTCATTTAAGCATTCCTGGTGGCGATACCCGGAAGCCTTCCGATAAATATCTGATTGCGTATAATAAAATTACCAAGGACCGGTACCTTCCTACAGGCCCCGAACTGGCGCAAAGCGCCCAGCTGTATGACATTTCCGGAGACAAGATGCAATTGCTGCTCGATTTTCCTACCATTGGTGAACCGCACTATGCACAGGCGATAGCAGCAGACCTGATCCGTCAGCAATCCGTGAAATTTTTCAAAATTGAAGACAACCAAAATCCTTATGCCACCAAAGGTGAAAAAGAAGCTAAAGTAGTGCGGCAGGGAA
>JANWIY010000057.1 GCA_025449645.1 Chitinophagaceae bacterium
AGGGGTTCCGCTTCTGCCCAGCTAATCTGGCGCCGGTAGTCGAGAGGTTTCTGTTGAAGACTGATGCCGTTAAATAAGATATCGCCATCGAAAGGAATCAATCCCGCGACCATTCGCAGGAGGGTCGTTTTTCCGGACCCATTAATTCCCTGCAACCAGTAAACTGAATCAGGAAGATCGAGAACAGGTATGGACAATACCTCCCGTTCACCATAATATTTTCTCGCCTGGTAGAATTGGAGCATCAGCAACAAGATAGCGGGATTGGAAAGTCTTGCAAAGAGATTCGGTAATAAGGCCGGCAAAAAAATAGTTAAATAATGATTCAGCGGCCCATGGCCATTACGGTTAGTCCGGCCCATCCCCGGAAATAACTGTAAAATAATGCAGACTCATAAATCTGCTTTTGCTTTAATACCGTAAGTCTCCCAAGTAATCACCAAAAACATTAAATATGAAACAAAAAAAAATTGCCTTAATTATTGGGGTAGCGCTGGCTACAACAATCAGTGGCGTTATCATCGCATCAGATCATATGGATGCTCCTGCCGTTAAAAATCAAACCACAGACATTACCGACTTGTACGTATTTCAGGGGGCGAATACGAATAATCTCGTTTTCGTTGCCAATACGCAGGGTCTTTTGGCTCCCAGCGCCACAGCCGCCGCTGCATTTGATCCCAACACGCTGATCCAGATCAGTATTGATAATAATGGGGACAATGTTGAGGATCTCGTAATTCAAGCCATCTATGCCAATGGCAGGATGAATTTTTATGGCCCGGTTGCGCCAACCGCTACAGGTCTCCGCAGTATACTGGAAGGACCAGTCACCGTTTCGGTGCCGGTAACCGCTTATGGAGCCGCTTCACCGACAACTGCAACATCAAAATCCGGAATTCAGGTTTTTGCAGGTCCGCGCGATGATCCATTCTTTTTTGACCTTAATCAATTCCATGCAATCCTGGCCGGGAAAGCTACCGGATTCAACAATCCGGGTTCTGATACTTTTGCCGGGACCAATGTAATGAGCCTGGTAGTTGAAGTTCCGAAGGTGCTTCTGAAAAGTACCGGGAAAATCAATGTTTGGCTGACAACCAGAAAGAAAGTGTCTTAGGCTCAATTCATCAACAAATTCATTCACAAGAAATTAAAAAACATGAAAAGGAAATATTTAAATAAAATCATTTTAGCTGCAATGATTCTTACTGTAGCTTTTGCGGCCTGTAAGAAGGGTAATAATCCGATACCACCCATCCCCATAGTTTATTACGATCAGGCTGATGAGGCGGCAAGGCCGGCTATCAACACCGTATTCATTCCGGCCAGCGGAAAAGATAGTTTTAATACGACCATCCCGACACAAATGCCCGGCTTATTTGGAGGAGATATGAAAACGTCCCTGCTTACACTGAATCCTCATTACACGACTAATCTTTTGGGTTTAACCGCAGACCAGTTCATCGGCGTAGTATCTACCGATGTATTAAATGCCTCCACTACCGGAGTGACTAGTTTTTATAATGGGGAACAGGTTTTGACAGGAAGAAATCTAAGCGATGACGTCATTGACGTGGAACTTACCCTCGTCTTTGGAGGACCTGACGGCTCTGCCAATCCCGGTCTTACCAGTGATCACGTGAATGCAAACGACAAACCATTCCTGCCCAGCTTTCCTTACGAAGCAAGCCCGTGGTGAACAATGTGGAAATGTGAATAATGTGTAAATGTGCTAATGTGTAAATGATGAGCAATTTCATATTTACACATTTTCACATTGGCACATTTTCAAGAAGACATATCTCATTTTCAAATTTTCAAACTCTTCATTTACACATTTACGCTTTAGCACATTTACACATTATTCACATTTCCACATTTCACATTGGCCCTATGCACTTCAGCCAGTCGGCAATACCAATCCTTCTCATTCTCTCTGCTGAATTCCAGTGTGCGGGGGCACAAAATGTTTTCAAAGGAGGCGTCGTTGATAAGCTTACCAGAGCGCCGCTTGAGCTGGCCGTTGTGACGGATGCCAATACTATGACAAATACACTTACAGATAAGGAAGGAAATTTTATATTGAAAAATATCAATCCTGCGGATTCCCTTATTGTCTCTTTCATAGGATACACATCCCAAAAAATAAATCCCGGATTTTCAAGAAATGGCTTCGTTGTTGAACTTGAAAAAGACAGGGTTGATCTGAAAGAAATTGTCATTACAAGCCATGCCGATAATTTAATTGTATCCCACACTCTCAGCAGCATTGACCTCAATATGCAACCTTTCAAATCTGCCCAGGACATGCTCAGATTGGTGCCGGGATTGTTTATTGCGCAACACCAGGGCGGAGGAAAAGCAGAACAGATTTTCCTTCGCGGCTTTGATGCTGACCATGGTACTGATGTGAATATCTCTGTTGATGGTTTGCCAGTTAACCTGGTTTCCCAGGCGCATGGTCAGGGTTATGCTGATCTGCACTTTGTAATTCCTGAAACCATTGCAGGATATGATTTTGGAAAGGGCCCTTATTACACAGGCAAGGGAGATTTTTGCACTGCAGGATATGTTGCCTATAACACGATTAATGTATTGGATAAAAGTATGGTAAAGGTGGAACTAGGGCAATTCAGTACAATTCGCGAACTGGCCATGATTAACCTTTTAGGAGAACGGGCAAAAAATAAAAGGCAAACCGCCTATGTTGCGGGAGAAGTACTTTACAGCAATGGAGGACCTTTTGATGTTCCCGAACATTTTAACAGGTTCAATCTTTTTGGAAAATTCAATACGCCCATAGGTGAAAAAAACAGATTAACCGTAAGCCTTTCTTCCCTTTCCTCAAGATGGAGGGCCGCCGGCGAAATCCCAAACCGTGCGGTGGCAGAAGGTTATGTCAGGGACGCGTTTGGCAGCATTGACAGTGCACAGGGAGGAAATACAAGGAGGACAAACGTAAACCTAACACTCCATTCCAACCTTGGAAATGATTTTACCTTGGAAAATCAGGCATATTATGTTCGCTGCTATTTTGATCTCATCAGCAATTTTACTTTTTATTATGCGGATCCGGTTCACGGTGATGAATTTGGCCAGCATGAAGTCAGAGATATATATGGCTATAAAAGCGCTCTGACCCGTCAGGATTTTATTGGAAATATTTCCCTGAAATCCACGGCCGGCCTGGGAATAAGATACGATCATACACATCCCAGCTGGCTATCACACACATTTAATGGCGACAGCATTCTTAATTTTATACAATTGGGAATTGTAAAGGAAAGAAATGCAAATGCATGGGTCGATGAAACGATAGAGGCAGACAAATGGCTTTTCAATGCAGGGATAAGATTTGATTATTTTAATTTCTATTACCTCAACAGGGCAGCGGCTTCCGATAGCGCATCTTTCATCTATAACGGAGCGCCTACTACGCAGGGGAAATCCATCATTAGCCCTAAAATAAATATTCAATACACCGCAAACCCGCAAGTACAATTATATCTAAAACTGGGTAAGGGATTTCATTCCAATGATGCACGTGTCGTCATTGCCAATAACGGACACCAGATTTTGCCGGCCGCCTATGGTGCCGACCTTGGCCTAAACTGGAAACCATTGCCCAGGGTTTTTATTAATACTGCAGTTTGGTATTTATTTCTTGAGCAGGAATTTACCTATGGAGCTGATTTCGGGGATGAAAGTGTAACCCCGGGCGGAAAGACGCTAAGAAAGGGAATTGATGTTTCGGTCCGGTATCAGATTAATAATTGGCTGTTTGGAAACGCAAACGTCGACCTCGCCAGACCCAGGGGTCTTGACGCCGCAAAAGGCGAAAATTATCTGCCGCTCGCACCAACTTTCACCAGCACTGCGGGGCTGTATTATCGATTTAAAATCGGCCTCAACGGTGGAATAAGCTGCAGGTATTTGCATGACAGGAGTGCCAATGCAAATTATACCCTCACAGCCCTGGGCTATTTTATTACAGACCTTACTGCCAATTACAGCAAAAAGAAATATGAGATTTCCCTTTCTGTAGAAAATCTTTTCAACAGAAAATGGAATGAGGCCCAATTTGAATATGTGACCAGGTTAAAATACGAAACAGCTCCTGTTGACGAAGTAAGCAATACCCCGGGCCTGCCGTTTTTTGCTAAGTTGAAATTCTCTCTGTTTTTTTGAAACAAAGAGAGGCGTTCCCTCCAATCTATCCACACCGTTCTCACGTACATACAAACTGACAACAAGATTGATCATGAAGAAAAATTTCAGCAGGGTTCCTGCCTGGTCCAGAACTGTTGGGATTTTTCTATTCCTGCTTTCCAGTCAACCCCTACGGGCGCATGTTATTGTGGGGGAATTGGAAAAAATGTCAACTGCAAATGCAGCGCTGGTATATCTGCAACTGGGCTACACCCATATTCTTCCTCTTGGTTTTGATCATATCCTTTTTGTGCTGAGCCTGTTCCTGTTGAGCCCCAAATTAAAACCGGTTTTATGGCAGGCAACTGCATTTACGATCGCTCATTCTGTAACATTGGGACTTGCCATGTACCATGTAATTACTCCGCCAACCAGAATAGTCGAGCCCCTTATAGCAGTTTCCATAATGTATGTGGCCCTGGAAAACATTTTCTCTCCCCGATTAAAAGCTTCACGAGTCGGAGTTGTTTTTTTATTCGGACTTGTGCATGGAATGGGCTTTGCAGGTGCACTTGGCAGGCTGGGACTTCCGCAGGATGCTTACCTGCTTTCCCTGGTTATGTTTAATCTGGGCGTGGAGCTTGGACAGCTTACCATTATTCTGCTTGCCTACTTTTTATTGGCGAAATGGTTTGGAAATAAACCCTACTACCGAAAGGCCTTTGTTATACCCCTATCTATAATAATTGCAACTATCGCCGGGTTTTGGACCGTACAAAGAATCTTATTCTAAATTTTTTTCCAGGTCCCTCACTATACCGGGGCTAAGATCATATTTATTTTTATAGGCAGCCTCAAAAAATTTCTGCGCATTATATCCCTTGTTTAATCCCTGCATCATTTTGCCCATCCAGTATAGTTCCAACCCTTCCAATGGTCTTCCCGAAACGAACTGTTGAAATTGTGAATACGCCTCCTGTTTCTTATTATTTGAGAAAAGACTCCAGACGTACCAGGCATAGGTTTGCGGAGTGGCACGGTTGTCTAATTCTTTCTTTGAAATCATCTCCGCTCTGGCCGGATCCTTTAGAATACCGGTATATAATTCAATCATATATTTATTATACATGGGGCCATAGACAGAATCATTGGCCTTCGATTCAAATTCCCTGGCATATTTATTTTCTAAACCGGGATCACCCCGGCCGTCTGCCATTTGTGTCAATTTGAATAATGCGTCAGGCAGTTTATTCTTAGCAAGCACAAAATCAAAGATCCTCTCCGCCAAAGAATCATTTTTATCGTGCACAAGGGCAATCCAGCCAAGCCCCATGATACTGTGAAAATCAGCGCTGTTGATTCGGATGCACTGCATGTACAAATCAGCAGCCTTCCGGAGTTCGCCTGCATGAATGTATAGGTCCCCGGCGTTAGCCAATGCCACTTGTTCCAGGAAGTCGCTATTTTCTTCTGAGGCAGCCGCTTTTAACATAGCGTTGATGGAACTATCTAACAAACCATTCAGGTGATCCATTTTCGAGCGCCGGAAAAAATAACTATAATCATCAGGAGATTTTAATTGTTCCAGTTCAATTGTTGCATTACTATACTTTCCCAATTCAAAATCCACATCAAAAGAAGCTGTAAGCTGATCATACTTTTTTAGTCCTATTGATTTTGCTTTCTCCAAATAGGTATCAGCTTCCTTAAACCGGTGTTGCATAATGGCATATCTGACGAGCGTAAGGTTTGCCGCGGCTTCTTTGTGATTAAAATCCAGATCTTCTTTACGGATAACGCTGTCCGCCATCCTTATATCGTTGATATCTCCAAATAGATGGAAGCGCATGGCCAAAGCCCCTGCATACTTTGATTCACTTATAAACCCGGGCAATTTGGGATTGATGCGGCTCCTCCAAAACAACATGCCGGAGTCATTAACTTTGGCAAACGCGGGTTCGGAATAGTGAGCGATCAGGCTATCAATATAAACACGGCTGACTATCCCTGTCTTTTCTTGCCTGCATGCGGATAAGAGCCAGAGCAGGGATGCCCCGATGACAAATAATTTCACGTTACTTATTTAATATAACATACGTGAAAGCGCCTGTTTCGGATTTTAACAGCTTTCAGGAGACATCTGATCTTTCCTTTTGCATTTCTTCATGGATAGGCCTCCCTTCCCTCAGAATGATTGCCGGCAATGATTCAATATCACTGAGGCTTGTGCGGAAATTTACAATGCATACCCTGAGAAGAAGATTGCCATTCAGAACGGCATTGCTTGGGAAAACTTCTCCCCCGGTTTGAAGTTTATTCAACAATGACTGGTTTAATTTATTCAGGTATTCCTGATCCATACTTGCATCCATATCCGCCGGTTTGTACCTGAATGTGGTGATGCTCAGATGCTGTGACACCGCTTCGATTTCTTTGGTTTCACTTAAAATTTCAAAAAGCCTTTTAGCAAGCCGGATATCCTCGCGTATCATGCGAATATGACCTTCGGTCCCCGCCTGGCGCAAGGTCAGCCACACCTTCAGTGCACGAAATCCTCTTGAGTTTTGTAATCCTCTTTCATAAAAATTTGTTTCTTCTTCCCCATCGAAATTATAATAGACCGGATGAAAGCTGAAAGCGTCCGTTAATGCGTTTGCGTCTTTTACAAGCGTGCATCCGGCTTCCAGCGGACTATACAACCATTTATGCGGATCGATTGCAATTGAATCGGCCAATTCAATCCCGCGAAACTGATCTTTCAATTCAGGCAACGCGGCAGCAAACCCGCCGTATGCCCCGTCAATATGAAACCAGCAATCATGCTTTTTGCAAATGGCAGCGATCTCACTAAACGGATCAATGGTGCCCGTACCTACTGAACCAGCCGCTCCAACAACTAAAAATGGAATGAGCCCTTCTTTCCTGTCGGCGGTTATGGTTTGATCAAGCATTGCAACCTTCATTCTCTGGTCCTCATCGATGGGTATCCACCGGATTGAATCGAGGCCCAGGCCAAAGAGATCGGCAGCTTTATTGATCCAGGTATGCGTTTCAACCGAAGCGTACAGCCGCCACTTTCCTTGTGAAGGCTGCAGCCCGATCTTTCGAACGTCCCAGTTTAATTTCGCTTTTCGCGCAGCGAGAAAGCCAACAAAATTCGCCATGTTACCACCGCTTACCATGATACCCCCACCCGCCGGATACCCGATAAATTCTCCAAGCCATTGAATGGTTTGTTTTTCAATTTCGGTAGCCATAGGTGAAAGCACAAAAGCGCCGCAGTTGCTATTTATGGCAGACGCGAGGAGATCAGCAAGCATACCTAGCGGCGCAGGTGATGAAGTGATATAACCCCAAAACCGCGGATGGCCATTGAATAAGCTATTTCCCACCAAAAGCTGCCAGGTTTCTTTAAGCAGGGCCTTAGGATCTGCTCCCGTAGCGGGTATATTTTTTGGAAGCTTTGCCTGCAGCGAACGCGGCGTCGGCGCGGTTGTCACCGGATATTGCGGAACAGATGAGAGAAAGCCGGCAATATCGTCAATCAGCCGGTGACCTGCTTCGCGAAATGCACGGGCATCCATTTCAACCGGCGACTGCCGCTGTTGAATTGCTTCATCGGATAAAATAGGATTCATAAAATCTTTTTTGCATTGCCGTTATATAATTTTTTCAACAAGTCGTCAGACAATCCAAGTCCGTATAATGGCCAATGATAATTAAGAAGCCACTGTTCATAGAAATGTTCATCCTCCGTTTCAAGAATGCGAAACGTGGTCCGGTACATATCAGGGGAATCGCCCATATCAGTTCCATATACCAGCCTGTCGGCATATTTTTCCATAAATGCCTTAGTATATCTTGGTATGGGGGAAATCTCACCGTAGCGCGCCGCGATATCCGCATAGAGATTCGGATAGGTATCGAATAGTCTTGCCAGCACGCTCAGATCTGAACAGCAGTTCGCCAGGTGGCAGGCGATAAAAATCGTTTTCGGATTTTCTCTTACAGCATTCTCCAATGTGGCAACCAACTGGTC
>JANWIY010000058.1 GCA_025449645.1 Chitinophagaceae bacterium
CATAGAATTAAAAAAACAATACCGTTTCGTTGAACTGGATGAAGCGAAATATCCGTTAGCTGATTTCATTGTAGATTCCCTTGATGAATTTGGATTTCTGTTGCAGGACCTGGAAGCCGTTGCCGAAGAGATTTCTTTTAAACAGCATACCTGGATAGATGCGCCTGATCTGGAACAGATCCTGAGAAATATTCAGGAGCTGGATCCTCTCGGTTGTGGTTCCCGCGATCTTGGAGAATTTTTTAAGATCCAGCTTACGAAGATGGATCAGAAAAAGCCGCTTGTTCATATGGCAACGGAGCTCGTGAGCCTTCATTTTCAGGACCTGCACGCATGTAATGTGGAGAAGATACGGCGGGAAATGAAAATGAAAGACGAAGAAGTGAAGCAGGTGCTTCAACTCCTTGCCTCTTTGAAGACCCGGCCGGTTGTTACATCTGTGAATACAATTCAGGTAAACAATACGGTTTTCCCTGATTTCATTATTACTATGGAGGGGGAAGAAATTACGGTTGCCCTTGCCCGGCAGCGTTCAGCGACACTGCATGTAAACCAATCCTGGGCTGAGACCGTCCAGAACCTCGACAATGATAAATCTACCGACAGGGGAACGCGCCAGTACATGCGCAGCAAACTCGCATCGGCACAATGGTTCATAAAAGCAATACGGGAACGTGAATCGAATATGCTCAAAGTAATTAAAGCAATAGTTCATTTTCAGGCTGAATATTTCAAGTTCGGAGATACCATGCAGCTCAAACCGATGGTGCTTAAGAATATCGCAGAGATCGTAGCACTCGATATCTCTACCATTTCCCGCATCACCTGCAATAAATATGCTGACACGCCATTTGGCATGATCCTGCTGAAAGATCTTTTCACCGAAGGCTTGTCAAACAAAGAAGGAACGATCATCAGCAATAAGGTGATCCAGACTATTGTTGAAGAAGTGGTTTCGAAAGAAGATAAAAAAAGACCATACACAGATCAGCAACTGGCTGATATTCTCTCCGGAAGAGGTTATATTGTGGCCCGCAGAACCATTGCTAAATACAGGGATCAGCTGAATATACCCGTTGCCCAGATGCGGGCACTTTTCTTTTAAGATACGTCCAAAACATTTTGAAATACTAATTTAACGTTTATGAAAAAAATCCTGGTAATTGATGACGACAGGGATATCTGCCTTTTGCTAAATCGATTTTTAACCCGGAGGGGATATGAAGTCATTGAAATGTTTACAGGAAAGAAAGCGTTATCCTGGCTGGATTCCAACCAGCCTGATCTCATTATGTGCGATTACAGGCTCGGCGATATGGACGCAATGGAAGTGCTCAGTAGTATCAAGAACAGATACTCCGAAATGCCGGTCATCATTATTACCGGATATAGTGATATGCGAACCGCTGTCAAGGTGATGAAGATGGGCGCCTATGACTATATTACAAAGCCGCTGCTTCCGGATGAGATTATTCATACCATTCAGCAGGCTATCGAGCATGGAGAAACCCATCATGCACCGACTCCTTTAAATAAACAACCGGTACTGGCCGCTTCTGTGGAATCCAAAGGGGTTACGTATTCAGGTAATTATATTTTCGGAGATACGGATGCATTCCGGAAGATAATGAAACAGGTTGTACTGGTCGCCCCTACAAATTACAGCGTGATCATTTACGGTGAAACAGGTAGCGGGAAAGAATCCATTGCCTTGGAAATCCACAAACGCAGTAAGCGCAGCAGCAAACCTTTTGTGGCCATTGACTGCGGAGCTTTATCGAAGGAGCTCGCCGCAAGCGAATTATTCGGACATGAGAAAGGGGCATTTACAGGCGCAATGAATCAAAAGAACGGAAGCTTTGAGCTGGCCAACGGCGGAACTATTTTCCTGGATGAAGTAGCCAATCTTTCTTACGATGTTCAGGTATCCTTATTACGGGTTGTCCAGGAGAGAAAAATGAGAAGGGTCGGAGGAACAAGGGATATCGATCTGGATGTACGTATTCTTATAGCCAGCAATGAATTGCTCTGGAATGCAACCCGTACAGGTAAATTCCGGGAAGATCTTTATCACCGTTTTAATGAATTTTCAATTGAGATTCCGCCCTTGAGGGAAAGGAGTGAAGACATCATGCTTTTCGCAAATCATTTTCTCAGGGTCACCAATGAAGAGCTCGAAAAGAAAGTAAAGGGCTTTGACCCTGATGTGGAATCCATCTTTACAAAGTATGTTTGGTATGGAAATTTCCGGGAATTGAAGAATGTGATCAAAAGGGCCACCCTGCTCACGGAAGGCGATTATATCGAGGCGAAAACCTTGCCCTTTGAGATCTCCAACTATAGCAAACTGCAATTTGGTGAGCAGCCTCCGGCCAACTTGTCGGCCGCGGCACAGGCGGCACCCATAACGATGGTCGGCGACCCGAAAACGGCGCTGGGAAAAGTAAACATTAATGAAAGCTCCCTTAAAGAAGCCAGCATTGATGCAGAATACGAAATGATACTTCAGGCTTTAAAAGAAAGCAATTATAACAAGAGCAAAGCTGCGCAGTTGTTAAAGATCGACAGGAAAACATTGTACAACAAGATGACCCTGTACGAAGAAATGAAGAATACTATCCATGAGCGCTGAAAACCTTCCCATACGCGTGTTGATCATCGATGATGATGAGGAGGATTTTTTTATTACCAGTCAGTATATAAAAAAAATCAGGGGAAAGGAGTTTGTCATTGACTGGTGTTACCGGTATAAAGATGCCTACGATGCAATCCTGGATAGGAAATATGATATTTACTTCATTGATTATTATTTGGGCGCCAAAACCGGTCTGGACCTGATGAAGGAAGTCTTGCAAAACAACTGCGAACAGCCTCTGATCCTGCTAACCGGCATGGGTAACCAAAAAATTGACCTGGAAGCCATGCAGGCCGGTGCATTTGACTATCTCGTGAAGCTGGAGCTGAATACTGAAAAGGTTGAGCGCTGCATCCGTTATTCCCTCGAAAGGGCGGATTCGTTGAAAACGCTTAGATCGAATGAAAGAAAATTCAGAAGTATATTCGAAAAATCCAAGGATGCCGTTTTCCTTACCGATCAGTCGCTAATTTTCAAGGACGTCAACTACATCAGTACTACCCTCTTAGGCTATTCGCGGGAGGAATTGCTATCCCTCAGCCTGAACCATTTCTTTGCCAACCCCGATCAGGCTGCGGAAATCAACAATCTCCTGAAAACTGAAGGTGAGGTGGAAGACGTGGAAGTGGAACTGTTTAATCGAAACAAAGAAAAACTCCAGGCCATTCTCTCTCTGTCTATGGAGATGGATGCAGAAGACCACCTTTACGTACAGGGAATTATACATGATATTTCGAATCTGAAACGGGCTGAAAAAGCAACTCTTCAGGCTGAAAAACTTGGTGCTGCCAACCGGTTGGTTCGGGCCCTGGCCCACGAAGTAAGGAATCCGCTAAATAATATCAATCTTTCGGTAGAGCAGTTGTTGCAGGAAAACATCGCCGAGACGGGAAATGTGTACCTGGATATTATCAGCCGCAACAGCAGACGGATCAATGACCTGATCACAGAATTGTTATTGTCTTCTTCAATGCCACCGGAAAATTTGCGCGAGAAGAGATCTCTTCAGAATATCCTGGATGATTCCATTTCTACCATCATTGACAGGATCACGCTGAAAAAAGTGAATTGGAAAGTGGTCTATCCCAATGAACCCGCATATATTCTTGCGGATCCCTTGAAGCTTAAGATCGCCTTTACCAATATTATTATCAATGCCATTGAAGCAATGAATGAAAATAAAGGGGAGCTGAATATTTCTGTTACAAGCCAGAACGGCCATCACCTGGTATCTATCAAGGACAATGGCAGCGGTATCAGCAAGGAAACACTGCCGCATTTGTTTGAACCTTATTTTACATTTAAAAGAAACGGTCTCGGACTGGGCCTGGCAACCACCCTGAATATCATCCAATCCCATAAGGCTTCCATTGACGTACAAACAGGTATCGACCAGGGATCCAATTTTATTCTGAAGTTTGACCGAGCCTGAGCATGAGGTCCTACAGCATATTAGCCTACTGTTCTTTCAGAATTTTTAGCAGGACCCTTTCCGTTGAAGTGAGTTCCGTATTTTCTGTCTCGTCCGGAGTTCCGTTTATCGCGTTAAAGTATTTTGAAAAATTATTTTCTTCATAGAGCCTCAGCAATCCCGGATGTACATAGTATTTTTTGCAAATGGCTCTTGAATTACCCAATTTGCTGCTGACGATATCCAGCATGGCCAGGATATTTTTCTTCCTTTCGGATTCCTCAGCCATTTCGGGCTGGGCGCATAAAGCATCAAGCGCATGAATCGAACCAGCCCAGGTGCGGAAGTCTTTTGCACTGAAATCCATACCCATGGCCTTTTTTATATAATCATTCACCATTCCGGATTCAATTGTCTTACGGTTTCCCTCCTCATCATAATATTGAAATAATTCTTTACCCGGAATATCCCGGCACTGCTCCACAGCCCGCGCAAGGCGTTTGTTTCTCAATGTGATCTTATGATGAATGCCCTTTTTGCCGCGAAATGAAAACAGGATTTTATCCCCTGTAACCACTACGTGTTTATCCTTAAGGGTGGTGAGCCCGTGGGATCCGTACAATTTTTCATAGTTACTGTTCCCGATTCGGATATAGGTGCGTTCCATCAGGCTGATGACGGTCGCCAGCACTTTTTCCTGAACAAGTTCCTTTAATTGAAGATCCTTTTCAAGCTGAGTCCTTAATCGGGGCAATAATTTACCAAATTCATAAAGTCTGTGGAATTTGGTCTCCCCCCTGAAAGCCGTCCACAAGGGATGGTATCTGTATTGTTTCCTGCCCCGCTGGTCAAGGCCTGTGGCCTGGATATGCCCGTTTTCCAGCGTACAGATCCACACTCCTGTCCATGCCGGCGGAATGGCCAGCTTTTTAATCCGGATAAGCTGTCCGGCATCCCGCAGGATATTGTTTTCCAAAAGGTAAGAGAAACCTTTCCCCTTTTTTAACCGTATAATTCCGGGCGTCTGGTCGTTAACATAAACCAGGTTGGCTGCCCTGGCGGCTTCTTCATAATTCCGATCCGCTTTTAGAAATTCAAAATGACTAAGAGAAGCCTTTTCTGCAGCCATATATTATGGAAAGTAAAATGAAAATCTTAGGTTATCAATAGCCAAATGTCGGTATATGATTTGACATATACCGTTTGAAACTAAATCTGGAACGTTTAAAACAGGTTATGGATATCAGGGACTTTAATATTATGGATGGGATAGCTAAGACCGAGGTGCTCGCAACCACAGGGGTTTTTCTGGCAGAACGCAACGACGGCTGTTACCGGATAACCTTGTATCAGGTGGACGACTTTTATGTCGAGATCTACTACCACACAACCCGCTATTTCTATATTTGTATCCGGAGCTTTGAAGACGTGGGGGAACTCTTTCCATATCTGCAGGATGTGGACATTTCAGAAGTCTATAAAGTGATTTATAGTGCCTGACCTCTTCCAGGGAATTTATATTGCAAATCCCCGCTCTCTCAAATATTGGGTGATTACCTGAACGTTATTACTTTGAGTGGCCCTGATAGCCTGCAATAATTGATTTGGAGAAATTTCCCATTTTTTTGTCCAATATACAATCTCATCCAGCCGGGAGAGATTTACGCAGGGTTGTAAATGCTTGTTCATAAATCAAGGTATGAAAAAGAGTTACCTAAAAAATGCAATGGCTGTGCCATCCCGCATAAAAATCTTAAATGCACTGATCATCCCGGGGATTGGTCAATGTGAAATATGAGTTGGGAAATAAATTCTACAAAAGACGAATGGCTGCTCCACAATAGGCGAATACCGGCGACGTCCCGGCTATTTATTTTTTGGCAAAATGTTTGTCTTAGGAAATGAAGTTGCATTCATTAGTCTTAGAAGATGGAAATTTACAAAGTCCTGAATTTTGTTCAGGACTTTCGTATTTTCATTACGACGGTCCTGTAAACCCCGATGCTTTAACATGATCCTCATAGTGGATGACACGCCGGAGAACATTTTCTCACTCAGAACCCTATTGGAGTTGCATTCCTTTCCAACCGATACCGCCTCAAGCGGCGAGGAGGCGTTGAAAAAGGTTTTAAAAAGATCCTATGCACTTATCATCCTGGATGTTCAGATGCCGGCTTTGGATGGATTTGAAGTTGCCGAGATTTTGTCCGGAAACAGTTCTACCAAAGACATTCCGATTATTTTCCTTTCCGCCATCAATATAGAGAAAAAATACATTACCAAAGGCTATCTGTCTGGTGGAATAGATTACGTAACCAAACCGATTGACCCGGATATCCTTTTGCTGCGTGTAAAAACCTTTTACCGTCTCTATGAACAGAACAGGATATTGACAGAAATGCAGGATAATCTGAAAAAAGAGATCGAATACAGGAAACTTGCCCAGCAGGAAGCACAGGCTGCCTCCCGGAGAAAGGATGAATTCATGAGCATTGCCAGCCATGAATTAAAAACGCCACTTTCAAGCATGAAAGCTTATGTGCAGTTGCTTGACCGGTCCCTGGATAAGGGAGATAAAATAAAATCTTATGTTGACCGGACCCTGATCCAGATTAACAAGCTGAATACACTTATTACGGATCTCCTTGACATATCCCGGATAGAGAACGGCAAGCTGAAGTTCAATGAAACCATCTTTAATTTTGACCTCCTGATCCGCGACGCAGCTGAAATGGTTGGACAAACCTATCCGGATTACCGGATCCACATTACTGGCCGGAAGGGCATCCAGGTGAGGGGGGATGAAGCCCGCTTGGAACAGGTGCTTTTGAATTACCTGACCAACGCAATTAAATATTCTCCGGATATCAAAGACGTGCATATTCGTACCCTGCTTGAAAATAATATGCTTATCGTGGCAGTGAGAGATTCCGGCATCGGGATTTCAAAAGAAGACCAGGGAGAGCTGTTTCGCAAGTTTTACCGTGTGGATGGATCATCCCACCGCTTCCAGGGATTGGGCATTGGCCTTTATATTTGTTCAGAAATCATAATGCGGCACAAAGGAAGCTGCTGGCTGCAGAGTGAGCCCGGAAAAGGATCCACTTTCTTTTTTTCAATACCTGCCCTTATGCAGTCCCAACTTCAATAAAGCTTAATTAACAGGCATGAAACAATCGCTCACCCGAAATCTTATCATTGGCTTTGGCTTTTCACTTTTGCTTCTTCTCGGCAGTTCAATAGCATCCTTCCTCAGCATACAAACCCTGCTCGATAGTTCGAGATGGGTTTCCCATACCTATAAAGTAATCTCCGAGCTTGATAATGTAATTGCCCCTGTCAGAGAGGCTGAAACATCCCAGCGCGGATTTCTCATAAGTGATGACCCCATCTATCTTGGCCCATTTCATGGGTCGTTTCAGGAGTCCCTGAATGCGCTGGAACGCGTCAAAAGCCTGACTGCAGACAATACCATGGAGCAGGAACGCTGCGAAAAACTTCGCGGTTACATCAATATGCGGTTTGCCCAGATGGAAACCCTGATAGCAGAAAAAAAGGATAATAACCTGATCCACGTAAATGAACTTCAGGAGGGAAAGGAATATATGGATTCTATCAGGGCCACTATATTGCTCATGAAGAATACGGAAACGGCCCTTCTCACAAATAGAACTGCCAGGTTTAACACATTCTCCGCTTTCACGCCAGCCATTATTATCCTTGCCTGTGTTCTTGCAATCTTAATCGCTGTTTTCTTTTTTATACGCGTCAGAAAGGATATAGATGAAAAAACAAGACTTACTGATGACCTTGCAAAAAAAGACAGGGATATCGGGAGGCGGATCGACATTATCCGCGGAATCGCGGAAACAATTTCTTCGGGGGACTATACCGTCAGAATTATTGACCAGGAAAAGGATGATCTCGGCAGTCTGTCAGCTGCACTGAATAAAATGGCTTCATCCCTGGAAGGATCCTTCAAGACGATTTCTGATAAGGAATGGCTGCAATCCGGCTCCGCCAGGCTCAGCGAGACCGTCAGAGGTGAAAGGCCGATACGCGAATTGACCCTGAATGCCCTGGAAGCGATGGTTAACTATACAGGAAGCGTTGTGGGTGCTTTTTACCTGGCTTCTACTCCCGGAAAACTTGATTTTTCCTCAGGGTATGCGTTTGATCCGGAACAGGACAGGAAACAGATCCGGTTCGGCCAGGGAATTGTTGGTGAAACAGCGCAAAGCAAAAAGGAAATTGAAGTAAATGATCTTTCGCGTGATGATCTTCAGATTACCTATGCCACGGGAGAAGTAAGACCTTCCAGCATCTATGCCTTTCCGTTGTTTTTTGAAAAGACCCTCATGGGAGTGGTTGAACTGGGTAGCCTGAATGTTTTTACCGTGCGTGATAAGCTTTACCTGCAAAATGCGGCAGAGAATATTGGCGTTGCATTGAACACTGTGATAACCAGGATGAGGCTCCATGAATTATTGGAAGAAACCCAAACTCAATCGGCGGAGCTGCAAACCCAGCATAACGAAATGGAAGTGCTGAATGCAGAAATGGAAGCGCAAACCGAAAAGCTCCAGGTCTCGGAAGAAGAATTAAAGGTACAGCAGGAAGAATTAATGCAAACCAACCGCGAACTCGAGGAGCGTAGTAAATTGTTGGAGGAAAAAAACGAAGTGATCGGGTACAGAAACCAGGAAATACAAAAGAAATCGGAAGAACTTGCCTTGAGCACACGTTATAAATCAGACTTTTTGGCGAATATGTCCCATGAACTCCGCACCCCCCTAAATGCTATACTCTTACTCTCCCGGCTGATGGCAGAAAATAAGGAAGGGCACCTGACCCAGGAGCAGGTTGAATATGCCGAGGTGATCCAAAGTTCGGGGAATGGTTTGCTGCAGCTGATAGATGAAATCCTGGACCTCTCCAAGATTGAATCAGGCCGGGTGCAAATGGAATATGGTTTCTTCAGCATTAGCGAGATCGTTAACGATGTCAGGATACTTTTTGATCCGCTGGCAAAGGAAAAAAATATTCTATTCAATATGAATGTTGACCAGGGAATTCCGGCTGAAATTGAAACGGATAAAATGAAGGTGGAGCAAATACTTAAGAATCTGCTTTCAAATGCAATTAAGTTTACTTCAGAAGGCAGCGTTGAATTAAATATTAAGCCTGAGGCAGAGAACGACATAAGGTTTATACGGTTTGAGGTTAAGGATACTGGTATCGGAATACCTGATGATAAACAGGCCCTGATTTTTGAGGCCTTCCAGCAGGCTGATGGTTCCACCAAACGTAAATTTGGTGGCACCGGACTCGGACTCTCCATCAGCCGGGAACTAAGCAAACTGCTGAACGGAGATTTGTATGTAAGCAGCACCGAAGGCAAGGGAAGTGTGTTCACCTTCCGGCTTCCTGCATCCCGATTGTTCCTGCCTGATCGTGTCATGCCATCCCGGCCTGCTCCGGCAATAGGCGCAAACGGAGTAAAACCTCCGCTCCAGCAGCCGCCCGGTCCCCAACTAACAACCACGGATATACCAAAAGATATACCGGACGACCGCGAGCATGTTCAGCCGGGCGATAAAGTAATTCTGATCATAGAAGACGATATTCCGTTTGCCAGGGCCCTGCTTGAGTTCACCCGCAAGCAGGAGTATAAAGGTATTGTGGCCGTGCGCGGGGACACGGGCATCCATCTTGCCAGGGCATTTAATCCGCGAGGGATATTGCTGGATATTCAACTTCCGGTGAGAAATGGTTGGGAAGTGATGGAAGAATTGAAGCGTGATGCCAAAACAAGGCATATTCCGGTACATATCATGTCATCATTTGAAGCGAGGAAGGAAAGCCTGAGCAGAGGGGCCGTGGATTTCATCAATAAGCCAGTTGCTTATGAACGTTTACCGGAAATATTCAAGAAAATTGAACTCGCCCTCAATGAGGGTCCTTTCAAGGTGCTTATCGTTGAGGAAAATCCAAGGCATGCAAAAGCGCTGAGCTATTATCTTGGAACCTATGGGGTCAACCCTGTAATTACTCCATCTATGGATGAAAGTATTCATGCCCTTCAGCAGGGTGAGGTGAACTGCACGATCCTTGATGCTGGCCTGGCGGATTCAAAGGGCTATGAGCAGCTTGAAACTTTCAAATCCACCCCCGGACTTGAAAATGTTCCGGTAATCATTTTTACCGGTAAGAATTTCTCAAGAACGGAGGAACAGCGGATCCGGCAATACGCAGATTCAATCGTAATCAAAACGGCGCATTCCTACGAAAGGATCCTGGATGAGGTTTCGTTATTCCTGCATATCGTTGATCAGAAGGAAAAACCCAGGAATTCCGCACCGATGGAAAAACTCGGGGCACTTGATGAAGTACTCAGGAATAAAATGGTTCTGATTGCAGATGATGACGTCAGGAATATTTTTTCCCTGACAAAAGTTTTGGAACAGCATAAAATGAAGGTGATCCCGGCCATAGATGGAAATGAAGCGGTTGAAATGCTTCAGGCAAACCCGCAGGTGAACATTATATTGATGGACATGATGATGCCGGAACTTGACGGCTATGACAGCATTAGGAAAATAAGGGAAATACCCGCCTTCTGGAATTTACCAATCATCGCTGTAACTGCCAAAGCCATGGCAGGAGATCGGGAAAAATGTATCAGTGCCGGTGCTTCGGATTATATTTCAAAACCGGTTGACATGGATCAGCTCATTTCTTTGTTACGAATCTGGTTATACGAAAAATAGAATGTCAGTAAAATGCCCGTACACGATGAGGAAGTCGATCTTTTGTTAAATGACCTGATAGATCATTATGGCTATGATTTTACAGGTTATACAGAAGCTTCATTGAAAAGAAGGGTTAACCGTCTTTTTATTGTGGATGGGTTTCCAAGTTTTGCCGAATTTCGTTTCCGGGTGATCCATGACGCCGATTACTTCCGGCACCTGGTAGAGGAGCTGACCGTAAATGTGACCGAGATGCTAAGGGACCCGCTTTTCTACAAAACCCTTCGCGAAGAAGTGATTCCTGTCCTGGCTACCTATCCATTCATCCGAATCTGGCACGCAGGCTGCTCCACGGGCGAAGAAGTGTATTCAATGGCGATTCTTCTGAAAGAAGCCGGGCTTCTTCACAAATCCCGCTTATATGCAACGGACATCAACCCTAAAGTGATCGAGAAAGCCAGAAAGGGGATTTTTCCTGCAAACCAGATGCGAAAATATTCGGAAAATTACATTCAATCAGGCGGAACAAATGATTTTTCATCCTATTATATATCCAATTACAACCTGGCAAAATTTGATGTCGCATTAAGCAGGCAAATGATCTTTGCTACGCATAACCTGGTCTCGGATTCATCGTTCAACGAGTTTCAGCTGATTATATGCAGGAATACCCTTATCTATTTCGACAAGGAGCTTCAATCAAAAGTGTTGCAGCTGTTCGACAATAGCCTGGAAACTTTGGGTTTCCTTGCCTTGGGGACCAGGGAATCCCTGAAATTTTCGCCGGTTGATTCTAAATTTAAATTTGCTGTACCCGGGCAAAAAATATGGCGAAAAATGAGCTAAATAAAATTGAGCTGTTGGTGATCGGTGGTTCATCCGGAAGTCTTGAAGTGATCCTTAGTATCCTGACGCAACTTCCTGCAGATTATCAAATTCCGATTGTATTGGTCATGCACCGGAGTAATTCGCAGGAATCGCTCTTACCAGAAATCCTTTCGCTCAAGTCCAGGATCCCTTTGCAGGAGGTGGAAGAAAAGGAACCGATCAGGCCGGCAATGGTCTATCTGGCGCCGGCGGATTTCCATGTGCTCATTGAAAAGGACAAAACATTTTCACTTGACTATTCTGAAAAAATGAATTATAGCCGCCCAAGCATTGACGTTACATTCATATCAGCCGCCGAAGTGTATTGCGACAGGCTAATAGGCATACTTTTGTCGGGCGCAAACGAAGATGGAACAGAAGGACTGAAAGAAATTAAGATGCGGGGAGGTTATTGTATTATTCAGGATCCCCGGGATGCCAGGATGGAATTTATGCCCAGGCATGCACTGGATCACATGCCGGCAGATGCTGTTTTGACCGGTTCCGGAATAATTGATTTTCTACTTTCACTGCATGATCACGGAAGTCGCCGGGTCTGAATAGCTTTTGAAACGATATTCTCCAACTCATCGATTTCAAAAGGCTTTTGAAGGTAAAATTCCGCGCCTGCTTCTGTTGCAAGCTCCTGAACATTGTTGTTGGCGCTGAAAAAAATTACCGGGATACTTTTTAAGTTATCATGATTCTTGATGAGTTGCGTTGCCTTGATTCCGCCGGTATCAGGAATCCAATTATCCATCAGGATCACATCGGGAGCAAATAATTCCACATCCTGAACGATTTCATTGCATTTGTTACATCCGCTTACGGCATATTGTTTAGATTTCAATACAATAGAACAAACATCAAGTAAATCCGTATCATCGTCGAAAATCATTACCCTGCCCGGCATAAAGATCAGTTTTGTTATTTTAAAGCCTGAACCAAAATTACCGAAATTAAGCCAGCTCCCGATGGCACGGAAATTTAACAGCCTTGCACAAAATAATATTTCTTGAACAATGAGAAGGTAGGCGCATTTTATGAACCGGGTACCTGCTTATTTACCGTTTGGGCCCCTGTGAAATCCCGGATGGAACTCATTATTGAATCTTCTATCCGGACGACGTTGCCTATGGAAAAAAAGAAATCCGGGTACTGGCAGGCCTCTGTTTCTGTTGAGCCAGGCGCCAGGTACCGGTTCCGGGTGGATGATGAAGGACTCTTTCCGGATCCTGCATCCCTGAGCCAACCCGAAGGCGTACACGGACCGAGTGAAGTCATTGACCGGAACCTGTTCATTTGGAAGGATGCCGGATGGAAGGGTATTCCACTGGCAGACATGATCATATATGAGATCCATACCGGTGCGTTTACTGACAAACATAATTTTGAGGGTATTCGGGGCCGGCTTGATTATCTAAAAAATATCGGCATAAACACAATCGAACTGATGCCCGTCGCCCAATTCCCCGGCAAGCGTAATTGGGGATATGATGCGGTGTTTCCCTTTGCCGTTCAAAATAGTTATGGGGGAGCGGACGAATTGAAAAATCTCGTGAATGAGGCGCATAGTAAGGGTATAGCGGTTTTGCTGGATGTGGTTTACAATCATCTTGGGCCGGAGGGGAATAATTTCTCCCGGTTTGCTCCATATTTTACTGACAAGTATAAAACCCCATGGGGCGAATCCATCAACCTTGATGATGCCTGGAGTGATGGAGTAAAAGAATATTTCATTCAAAATGCAGAAATGTGGCTCGGGGATTTTCATATTGACGGCCTTCGCCTGGACGCCGTTCACGCCCTCAGGGATTTTAGTACAAATCATTTGGTAAAACAACTAAAAGAAAGAGCAGAGGATGTTGAAAAGCGTACCGGTTCCAAAAAGCTCCTCATTGCAGAGATTGACCTGAACGACACACGCTTTATATTGGAAAAGGATAAGTGGGGTTACGGGCTTGATGGTCAATGGGCCGACGAATTTCATCATGCCCTCCACGCTTTGATTACGGGAGAAAAATCCGGTTACTATGAAGATTTTGGAGAAACGGCACATCTGGTAAAAGCATTTACGGCTACTTATGTTTATGACGGTAATTATTCCATTCACAGAAGAAGGAAATTCGGATCGGATGCACACGCATTTAATTACGATCGCTTTGTTGTTTTTGATCAAAACCATGATCAAACCGGTAACCGCCCGGACGGAGGCCGGCTCAGCACCCTGGTTTCTTTTGAAGGATTGAAGCTGACAGCGGCAACAGTTCTGCTTTCACCATATGTTCCTTTGCTCTTTATGGGAGAAGAATATGGCGAGCAAAACCCGTTTTTGTTTTTTGTGGATTACAGCAATGAAGACCTGCTGGCTGCAGTTCGGAAAGGAAGGGAAGAAGAGTTTGCCTGCTTTCATCATGAAGGCGAATTTGCTGATCCCGCTTCTGCAGAAAGCTTTCTTAAATCAGTCCTGTCCTGGCATTATGCTGATAAACAGTCCGACGCGCTGATGCGTTGGTATCAATATCTCATCAACTTCCGGAAAACGCGCAAGGCTATGCGGGGAAAAGAGCGCAGGCAAACCAAAGTGAGTTCTCCGATGGATAACCTGATCCTCCTGGAAAGAGAATTTGAACAAGATCATCTGGTCATTGTTTTAAATTATGCAAATATGGAACTATCGGTAAAATCCGATTATAATAAAAAACTCTGCAGGATTGAGGATTCATCTTCAGGGCATTGGGCAGGTGCAGGTTCCGGAACAGCATCTGAATGGGGTGTCGGACAATTGCTTGAGGTTCCCGGTACCACCATTTGCATCTATGAATTCAATGAAAACTGAATAATGTATATCCCCACGGCCACTTACAGGATCCAACTTTCTCATAGTTTTGGTTTCTCTCAATTGTCCGATATTCTTCCCTACCTGTATGAACTCGGCATTTCCACCATTTACGCATCTCCGGTTACAAGGGCCATTCCAGGAAGTGAGCATGGTTATGATGTAACCAATCCGCTGGAAATTAACCCGGAGATCGGAACACCTGATGCGTGGGAAACAATGACTTCTTTTCTCAGGGATCATAACATGGGATGGTTGCAGGATATTGTTCCCAATCATATGGCCTATGCAGTTGATAACCCCTGGATTTATGATGTGCTGGAAAGAGGAAGGCACTCGGACTTCTATTCTTTTTTTGACATTATTCCCCAATTGGCTCCGCCCTCAGCCATAAATCGTCCGGCACCAAATCAAATCATGCTTCCTTTTCTTGAAAAGGAATTAAGTGATTGTTTGAATGAAGGGGATATTCAATTGGGTTTTGGAGAAGATGGATTTTTCTTGCGGCATAAAACCCAGGTTTACCCGGTGGCCATCAGCACATATAATTGGATCTGCGCGGTGATCCCTGAACTTTACCTGCCGCTGCTGGCCTGGGCAGATAAAACGGGATCCTTTTCCATGTTGCCCTGGCAGAGATGGATTTATTTTAGAAAAAAAACGTTTAATGAAATATGGAATAACCCAAGGCTGAGGGGCATGGTAGGAAGCTATTGCAAGTACATTAACCAGGATCCGCACCTGCTGGAGGAGCTCTTATCATTTCAGCATTTTGAGTTGTGCAGTTTGAACAAGAGTTTTTCAAAAATGAATTACCGGCGTTTTTTTGCGGTAAACAGTCTCATTTGCCTGCGCATGGAAGACGAAAACGTATTTAACAACTGGCACCCTTTATTATTTTCCTTGTACAATCAGGGCCTGATCCAGGGTTTCCGTGTGGATCATATAGACGGACTTTTTGATCCGGCACTGTACCTGAGGAGACTTCGGGCCATCGTTGGTGCCGAAGCCTATATCATCACAGAAAAAATTCTGCAGGAAAACGAAGAGACAATTCCATCCTGGCCCGTACAGGGGACCACCGGCTATGATTTCCTTTCTTGCGTTAACCAATTGCTTACTGAGCATTCAGGCAAACAGAAACTGCTGGATTATTTCAGGAAACAAATCAGTGATGAGGCTTACGACAGTCTGGTGTTCGATAAAAAATGGGGATTCCTCAATAGTCATCTGAAGGGCGAATTAAATAACCTGATGCGATGGTTAAGTCCGTTGATTTCAGAGAAAGAAACGATTCTTTCGCCGGAGCAAATTAAAGAGGGCCTGGCTGTCCTCATGGCTTCCTTTCCCATTTACCGGATTTATCCTGATCAATTACCCTTATCAGAAACAGACCAGCACTGGGTGGACAAGGCTTTTGCAAAAGCAGCCGTTAATGCACCTGCATCCGGTGAAACGCTCCATTGGCTGCGCCCGCTTTTCAAAACAAATCCGGAAGATAAATTCGCAAAAGAAGTTTTGTATTTTTTGCGAAGGTTCGCCCAGTACACGGCCCCGCTGGCCGCAAAGGGAACAGAGGATACGGCTTTCTATAATTATAATGTTCTGATCGGTCACAATGAAGTTGGGGATTCGCCTGCGCACAGTATCATCAATGCCGGGGAGTTCCATGAACTTATGAAAGAGCGGCAGCAAAAGGCCGCACTCAGCCTGAATGCCACTTCCACACATGATACCAAAAGAGGAGAGGACAACCGTTTACGGATAAATCTGATAAGTCTCTTTGCGGATGAATGGATTCGCCTGACCGAAGAGTGGAAATTACTCAACGGATTATTCATCAGTGTTAATGACAACAAGCGCGCTCCCTCAGCGAATGATGAATACCTGATTTATCAGGCCCTGGCGGGCGCCATTCCCGAAGACCGGCGCATCAGTATGAGCTTCCGGAAAAGGTTCGCTGCATACCTTACCAAGGCCCTTCGGGAAGAAAAACAGGATACCAGCTGGGAAGCTCCAAATGAAATTTATGAAAAGGCCTGTCATCATTTTGTAAGCCAAATCCTATCGCCGGCTCACAATTTTTTATCTTCTTTCCTGCCGTTAGTAAACCTCATCATTTCAAGGGAAAGGATTTTTTCACTAACTCAGACCCTGCTCAAACTTACCGCTCCGGGTATTCCCGATATATACCAGGGATCCGGACTGTGGGATCTCTCGCTCGTGGATCCTGACAATCGTTTAACCGTCGATTTTGAATTCAGAAAGAAAATGATGGATGCAATCGTTTCGAAAGAAAAAGAAGGTAGTGTTTTGGCCTTTGTACGGGAGCAGGAGGAAGCAGGAGCCAGTAAATTATTTCTTATCCGCAAGATCCTGCATTTTCGCAGGGACCATCCTGAAATCTTCAATACGGGTGAATATATTCCTGTAGTCGGTACGGTAGTGCATATCGGATACATACGGGCCTGTCATGACCTGCGTTTATTGATCCTGGCACCATTGCCCTCAACTACAGAAGAACATCTTATATCCGGGGTTTCAGGTATACAAGGCCGTTGGGAAAACCTGCTGACTGGTGAGGAACTGGAACTTGCGGACTCAATCGATACCGGTTTAATATTTAAATCGTTTCCTGTCGCAGCTCTGGTCTCACAAAATCCTTAAATTGCCTTAACGATTGAAAGTATGATTAAGCATCTGCAGGATTTCTTTTTGCAAATTCCGGATTTTTTCTGGAACCTGGTCCTTTGTGTGCTTGCTATCGGGATCGGATTACTAACACGGGTGATTATTCATTTTATTCTTCTAAACCAGACGAAATCGGACCAGGGATTTTCTTTCTGGCATTCGATTCCCAGGAGGATGAACCGGCCACTTACTTATTTTCTTCCTTTTCTAACCCTTTACCTGATGCTTCCGCTGATACGCACAGGCCACGAGTTCTATCTTGACCTTCACAAATTCGCGGATATCGTGCTCATGATCACTTTTGCTTTTTTAGTGATGGGTCTGATGAATATTTTTGAAGATTACGTTTATTATACTTATGATATCAGAAAAAGCGACAACCTGCGTGAGCGAAAGATCCGCACACAACTACAATTCATCCGCAGGCTGTCTACCGTAGTGATTGTAATTGTTACCCTCTGCTTTATTCTCATGAGCTTTGACAGGCTTCGAAAAATCGGAACAGGCTTGCTCACGGGTGTAGGTGTTGGTGGTATCATTATTGGCTTTGCTGCACAAAAATCCTTATCCAGTTTCCTGGCCGGATTTCAAATCGCATTTACGCAGCCTATCCGCATCGACGACGTGTTGATCGTGGAAGGAGAGTGGGGAAGGGTGGAAGAAATCACATTTACGTATGTGGTGCTGAAGCTCTGGGATCTTCGCAATCTGATCATTCCACTCAATTATTTTATTGAAAAGCCATTTCAAAACTGGACGCGAACAGGGGCCAGCCTGATCGGCACCGTTTATATTTACCTGGACTATTCAGTTCCGGTGGATTCTCTGCGCGGCGAACTCACGCGTTTACTTGCACTAACGCCCCTTTGGAATAAAGAAACTAAAATTATCCAGGTTACGGATCTTTCCGACAAGACCATTCAGGTGCGCGCTCTTGTCAGCGCGAATAATTCTTCAGACGCTTTTGATCTCCGCTGTTTTGTCCGCGAAGGACTTATGAATTTCGTAAAAAATAATTATCCCGATGCTCTTCCGGCACTCAGGGTGAAGAGTTGATGGTTGATGGTTGATGGATATCAGGTGATACTGGACGACTAAAGGCATTTTCCACTTCTACAACCTTTATCTTTGTTTGGCTTTATGTTACCGTCAGGTTGTAACTCTTCTTACGCTGACACACTTAAAGTCCATCAACCATCAACTATCAACCATCAACTCCAATTTAGTCTTCACATCAATCATGAACCTTGCAAACACATTACAGGATCAATTTGATGAGCTGAAGGTCTGTGTTCTGGTGCCTACCTATAATAATTCGGCAACCCTTGCCGGATTGTTGATGGATATCAATTTTTTCACCCGTAATATCCTCGTTGTAAATGATGGCTCAACAGATGAAACAAAAGAGATCCTCAATGGATTTCGGGAAATAGAGACTATCAGCTATCTGCCAAACCGGGGAAAAGGTTATGCCCTTCGACGGGGATTTAGCAAATCAGCGGAGCTTGGTTACGAATATGTGATTTCAATTGATTCTGACGGACAACATTTTGCCAAGGATTTGCCGCAATTTTTGACTGCATTAAGGGAAAGTCCAGGTTCCCTGATCATCGGTGCACGGAATATGGATCAATCGGCTATTCCTTCAAAGAGTAGTTTTGGAAACCGGTTTTCGAATTTCTGGTTTGAAGTGGAAACGGGTATTCGGCTTCCCGATACACAGTCCGGCTATCGGTTGTATCCCATTTTTCGATTCCGGGAAATGCATTTCTTTACCCCAAAATATGAATTTGAGATCGAGGTGATTGTTCGGGCAGCCTGGAAAGATATTCCGGTTATTGCAGTGCCGGTTTCGGTATATTATCCGCCCGTCGGGAAACGCGTTACCCATTTTCGTCCATTTATGGACTTTACTCGTATCAGCATTTTAAATACCGTATTGGTTCTGATCAGTTTTCTCTTTATCAAGCCGCGGAATCTTATCCGGAAATTTTTTTACCAAAAAAAGTGGAAGGAATCCTTTATTCAGGAGCTGTTGCATCCGCATCAAAGTGATACCAGGAAATCGGTGTCAGCTGCTTTTGGCATCTTTATGGGTATTTTTCCGATATGGGGTTTTCAGCTTATTGCAGCTATCCTGCTGGCTGTTGTTCTCCGGCTAAACAAGGTACTTGTTATCCTTTTCGCTAACATCAGTATTCCGCCGGCAATTCCCCTGATCATTTATTGCAGCTATAAAGCGGGCTCCTGTTGGATGCCTGGCTCAGGAAAAGACATTAGTTTCAGTAAAACATTAAGTTTATCCGCCATCCGGTATAATTTTAAGCAATATCTGCTGGGAAGTATTACACTTGCTCTTGCTGCCGGTCTGGTGACAGGTTTGATCACTTTCATGCTGTTAAGGCTATTTAAGAAGAAAACGAGGGCCGCTCCGTAGAAATATGGCAAAACCTTTCCTACATATCTATAATTATTTCGCGAAACACCGGATCATTTTTTTTACGGTGTTCATCGGCCTGTTTTTGATAACGGGGTATTTCGCCGCGAAAATCCATCCCGAAGAAGATATTTCAAAAATACTGCCGAAGGACAGGCAGACGGAAAAGTTGAATGATCTTATTCAGAATGCCCAGTTCGCCGACAGGTTGGTCCTGATGATTTCGATGAATGACAGCACTAAATCCTCGCCGGGAACCCTGGTAAACTTCTCAGATTCGTTAACCCGCAGCCTGCTCGCCCGTTATCCGGGCTATGTCAGGGAAGTAAATGATCGGGTCAACGACAGCATGGTGCCTCAACTCATGCTCATCATGCAGGATCATTTGCCCGCATTCCTGGATTCCGCTGATTATGCACCGATCGACAGCCTCCTGACACCGCAACAATTAAGCCGCACCCTGGCTTCCGACCTTCACACGCTTAGCTCACCAGCCGGCATGGTTCTGAAAAGTTTTATCAGCAAGGATCCTGTAGGCATGAGTCAGCTCGCCTTTAAAAAGATCAGGCGGCTACAGTATGATGAGAATTTTGATTTATACGAGGGGCATATCATAACAGGGAATAGCCGTTATCTGCTCTCATTTATTTCGCCCGCATTTCCGGCTGACAATACTGGCAAGAATGAAATCCTGCTTCAGGGTATGGACAGCATCATACAGGATTTGCAGGAACATTATTTTCCGGGCGTGAATGCGGCGTATTTTGGTTCCGTAGCCGTCTCGGAAGGGAATGCTAGACAACTCAGGAAGGATTCCTTTCTTACTCTTGGGATCACCCTGGTTTTCTTATTCATTTTTATTGGCTGGTATTTCAAAAAGAAAAGGGCTCCTTGTATAATTATGCTGCCCGTTCTGCTGGGTGCTATGTTTTCCCTTGCCTTAATTTATCTTATCAAAGGAACGATTTCCGTCATTGCACTGGCAGCCGGATCCATCGTGCTCGGAGTCGCGATAAATTATTCCCTTCACGTTTATAATCATTTTCGCCACCGTCGAGATATGCGTGCAGTGATTGAAGACCTGGCTTTCCCCCTGACTATCGGAAGTCTCACTACGATTGGCGGATTTTTAGGCCTTCAATTTGTGAAATCAGAAATGCTGAAAGACCTGGGATTGTTCGCTGCCTTCAGCCTGGCGGGTGCTGCACTCAGCTCTCTGATCTTTCTTCCGCAACTGATCACAGATTCAGGAGTAGCGGCGGGCGGCAAAAAAGAGACGGAAAGAAGTTCCTGGATACTCCGGTTTTCAAATTACCATCCGGAAAAAAATAAGTTCGTCATTGCTGCTATTTTCCTGCTGACCGTCCTGTTTGCTTTTACGATGAACAACGTGGGCTTCGACCAGGACATGATGCATATGAATTTCATGCCCGAAAAGCTGAAAAAATCAGAAGCAACACTCAACAGGATCAATGAATATAGTATGCGTTCGGTTTACCTGGTAACAGATGGAAGAAACCTTGAAGAGGCATTGAAAAAACAGGAAATGCTAAACAACAGCATTTCGAAACTGCATGAGCAGAATATCATCAGGAGATACTCAGCGGCCTTCGATTTACTGATATCAGATTCCCTTCAAAGATCCAGGATCCGCCGCTGGAACCAGTATTGGACAGAAGAAAAAAAATCCAAACTGTTACAAAACCTGCAGCAAGCCGGGGATTCCCTGGGTTTCAGTTCGACTGCATTTCGGGAATTCTCTCTTTTGCTCCGCAAAATTTTTCTTCCATTGAATGGGGAAGAAGAAAATACCATAAAAAAAGCAGTTGCCGGCGATTATATCATGACTAAAAAAGGGTTGACCTCCCTGGTTACGCTCTTCAGGGTGGCTCCAGCTGATAAGCCACTCATTTATAAAACTTTTTCCAATGACCCGCAAGTCACTGTCATTGACAGGGAATACCTGACTGCGAAACTTGTCAATATTGTCAGCTCCGACTTTGGTCAGATCGGCTGGATGACCTCTATTATGGTCTTTCTGGTGCTGTTGCTTACCTATGGAAGGATAGAACTTACGCTGGTTTCCTTTATTCCCATGATTATTGCTTTTGTTTGGATACTGGGGATCATGGGCATTGCCGGTCTCCAGTTCAATATTGTAAACATTATTTTATCTGCCCTGATCTTCGGCCTGGGAGACGATTACAGCCTGTTTATTATGGATGGATTACTGCAGGAATACAGGACGGGCAAAAGAAATCTTTCTTCATATAAGTCTTCGATCGTTTTATCTGCCATCACAACACTGGCTGGATTAGGCGTTTTGATATTCGCCCGGCATCCCGCGCTCAGGTCCATAGCCCTGGTTTCCATTACCGGCATTCTCAGCGTAGTCATCATAGCACAGGTACTCATTCCATTCATGTTTCATTTCCTTATCACAAACCGGGTAAGGAAAAAACGGTTCCCCTGGACGGCAGCAGGCCTTGTCAAATCAATTTTCTCCTTGAGCTATTTTGCATTGGGCAGCCTGATAGTTACGGGTTGCGGACTGGTCCTCGTGAAATGGAACCCATTCAATAAGGGAGAAAATAAGAACGGAACAGGGAAAAGAATATATCACCGGATACTTTCTGCATACACCTGGTCGGTCATTTATATCATGGGAAACGTAAAAAAGAAAATAATCAATCCGGAGCGCGAAGGACTTTCAAAGCCTTGCATCATGATTGCAAATCACCAGTCATTCCTGGATATACTGATCATGACGATGCTTTTTCCAAATGTGGTGCTGTTGACCAATGAATGGGTATGGAATTCACCCCTGTTTGGTAAATTAGTAAGAATGGCTGGATATTACCGGGTGGCAGACGGAATAGAAAATGGGATCGGACGGCTTGCTGAAAAGGTGAGATCAGGTTATTCCATTGTCGTTTTTCCGGAAGGAACCCGCACTCCGGATGCCCAGATTAAAAGATTTCACAAGGGTGCATTTTTTCTTGCTGAAAAATTGCAACTGGATATCCTGCCGGTGCTCATCCACGGCACAGCATATACAATGTCCAAAGGAGATTTCCTGCTGAAAGACGGAAGGATTACCATAAAATATCTTCCAAGAATATCGCCGGAAGACAATTCCTTTGGTGAAACCTATACCGACCGGTCAAAATCCATAGCAAAATATTTTCGTGGAAAGTATGCGACCCTGAGAGCCTGTGAAGAGCAGCCGGCATATTTCAGGGAACAACTCATTTATAATTATCTCTATAAAGGTCCGGTACTGGAATGGTATCTGAAGATCAAAACGCGGATGGAAAAAAATTACCAGTTGTTTCATGAGCTGTTGCCCCAAAAAGGTCGTATACTGGATCTCGGATGCGGCTATGGTTTTATGAGCTGGCTGCTTCATTTCGCGGGCCCGGAAAGAGATATCACAGGATTTGATTATGATGAAGAAAAAATCGATGTAGCGAATCATTGTTTCAGTCTTGATGAGAGGATCCGTTTCATTGAAGCTGATATTTCCCGGGTCCGCCTGGAATCCTCGGAAGGCATTATACTGGCCGATTCGCTGCACTACCTGGAACCGGAAAAGCAGGTCATGCTGCTGGAGCAATGTATGGATAAGCTCAAGCCCGGCGGTGTGATGGTGATCAGGGATGGCGACCGGGACATGAAGGAAAGGCATAAAGGGACCAGGCGTTCGGAGTTTTTTTCCACTCGTTTCTTTGGATTCAATAAAATGGTTCATAAGAAACTATTTTTCCTGTCTGGCAATACCATCCGGGAAATGGCAGCACACAAAAACATGGCCTGCCGGACCATCGATCCTTCGAAATACACTTCAAACCTCATTTTCGTGATAACCCATTCTGCTTACGATGAAAAAGTTTGACGTTTTGATTATCGGCAGCGGCATGGGTGGCCTTGTCTGCGCAAATATTCTCAGCCGGGAAGGGTACCGCGTTTGCATGGTTGAAAAAAATAAACAGCTGGGAGGCTGTCTCCAGATTTTTGTTCGCAACAAAGTAATTTTTGATTCCGGAGTTCATTATCTCGGGGGACTCGACAAGGGTCAGAACCTTTATCAAATCTTTAAGTGGCTGGGGCTGATGGACAAGCTTGAGTTGGAAAGAATGGATGTGGGCTTTGACCGCGTGTTATTGGAAGGCGATGATAAAATTTACGAAATATCCCAGGGATATGAATCTTTTATAAAAAACCTGACGCGCGATTTTCCGGAGGAGGGCAATGCGATCCGCAAATATTGCAATACCATAAGAGAGATTTGTGACTATTTTCCCATGTACCGCTTGCAAACCGAAACCGGCGGAAAGGAAAAGCTGGAGGCCATGGGAATTTCTGCCAGAATTTTTATTGATCAGCTGACTCAAAATAAAAAACTGCGCGCCGTGCTGGCGGGTAATAACATGTTATATGCGGGTGCGGGAGAACAAACTCCTTTGTACGTACATGCCCTGATCGTGAACAGTTATATGGAGAGTGCGTGGAGATGCGTTAATGGCGGATCAGGAATTACGAACTGCCTGGCCGCAAATATCCGGGCAAATGGATCCCTGATTCTTCGTAAAAGGGAAGCGAGCCAATTGATTGTTGAGGACGGATTGGTGAACCACGCGATATTAAAAGACGGAACCCGGATTACCGCAAAATATTTTGTTTCAAATACAAATCCTGTAAAAACATTCAGGATGACGGAAACCTCCCTGATCAGGCCGGTTACGCGAAAACGGCTGGAAAATATGAGGAATACCGTTTCTTCTTTTATTATCAATATTGTATTTAAGCCGGGCTGTTTCCCTTATGTTAAGCACAACTATTACTGGCTAAGGCCTGGATCGGAATGGAATATGGAAGCATATGACCAGGAGGAATGGCCTCTTGGATATGCAATATACATGGCGCCTCCTGCACGGAGCAGTGAATATGCCGACGGGATGACTATTTTTGCATATATGCGCTATGAAGAAGTTCTTCCCTGGGCCTCGAGTTTCAATACAGTAGCTTATCAACATCATCGCGGCCCTGAATATGATGAATTTAAGCGGATGAAAGCGGAGAAGCTGCTCGGTAAAGTGCAGGAAAAATTTCCAGGCATCAGGAACTGCATAAAGACCTATTATACATCTACGCCCTTGTCTTACAGGGACTATATAGGGAACGATGACGGAAATCTTTATGGAACGATAAAAGATTACCGCGACCCACTGGCCGCACTGTTGGCTCCGAAAACAAAGGTTCCGAATTTATTCCTTACCGGGCAAAGCCTGAACCTCCATGGAATTCTGGGAACAGCCATCAGCGGATTGATCACTGCTGCTGCCCTCATGGGCAGGAATGATTTCATTGAAAAAATTAGAAATGCCTGACAAAAGGAAATTGCGCAGACGATTTTTGCGGACATTGGGAGTTCTTCTACTCCTGATCCTGATCGTGATAGTATATATCCTTATCGTTTCCAAGACCAATCCACCTGAAATAGCAGATCGTACTGCCTTAGGCTGGCAGCGGACTGAAAAATCAACAGGCTTTTATACATTGAAAAACAACTGGTTCAGGAAAAGCGAATCGGGGTTGTTTGAATTATACGTGGAAGGTCATCCTTACGAGCGGGGAGTGGCAAATGGCAAATTAACGAAAGAACTGCTCCAGAAACAGGAAGAATATTTTAACGACCAGATTAACCGGATGATTCCCTCAAAATTCTATCTGCACTTTCTCAAATATTTCGTCGGCTGGTTTAACCGCGACCTGCACAAATTTGTATTGCCGGAGTACAAAGAGGAAATTTACGGCATCTCGGCTTCTGCTTCAGATAAATATGACTATGTCGGCAGCAAGTATCAGCGTATGCTAAATTATCATGCTGCACATGATATTGGCCATGCTTTGCAGAACCTGGCGCTTGTGGGTTGTACTTCCTTTGGCACCTGGGGCAGCAAGTCAGCAGACGGCAACATGATCATAGGAAGGAATTTTGATTTTTATGTCGGAGATCATTTCTCTGAAAATAAAATTGTCGCTTTTGTAAATCCCTCCGAAGGGCATAAATTCATGTCCGTTACCTGGGGTGGCTTTATTGGCGTGGTATCCGGGATGAACGATAAAGGTCTTACGGTGACGATCAATGCTGCAAAATCCAGTATCCCTACAGGTTCAGCAACGCCTGTGTCTCTTGTAGCCCGGGAGATCCTGCAATACGCACAGAATATTTCAGAAGCGATCGCTATCGCACGGAAACGGAAAATGTTCGTATCCGAGTCCTTTCTTGTGGGTTCTGCGGAGGACGGAAAAGCCGTGATCATAGAGAAAACCCCGGATTCTATGTCCGTATACGATCCGGAAAAAAATTATATTATCTGTGCCAATCATTTTCAGAGCAGCGGTTTGGTTCAATTGAAATCAAACCAGTTGCAGATCAGGGAAAGTGCGTCTGAATACCGCTATCAACGATTAGAGGAACTGCTGGATTCCACAAAAGAAAATACAGTGGCAAGAACGGTGGCTATTCTGCGGGACCGCCGGGGCATACATAATGAAGAAATCGGTATCGGAAATGAAAAAGCAATTGATCAGCTCATCGGGCACCATTCCATTGTATTCGAGCCGAAAAAAGGCCTGGTCTGGGTCTCTACGGCGCCATGGCAATTGGGCAAATATGTTTGTTATGAACTGAAAAAGGTTTTTGCCAGGGCAGGAATGAAAACCGACCAGGAAGTTTCAGACAGCAGCCTGGATGTTCCGGCGGACCCGTTCCTGCTAACCCCGCAATTCCGGGATTTTCTCCGGTTCCGCAAATTCAAAGAAGCAATTATTGACGGAGATATGGTAGACCCGGATAGCCTGATTGCAAGCAATCCGGATTTTTACCAATCGTACGAATTGGCAGGTAATGAATATTTCAAAAGAAAAGACTATCCCAGGGCTGCTGCTTATTACCGGCAGGCACTGACAAAAGTTGTGGCAACGAAGGGAGAAGAAGATTATATTCGGAAACAAATCAAAAAAGCGGAAGAAAAATAAATTATAACGATGATCATCGGAACCGGAATTGATATGATTGAAGTGGAACGGGTTGCGGCCCTCGTTACGCGGGATACAGGATTTCGGGAAATGGTATTTTCCATTAGGGAGATCGAATATTGCGAATCCAAAGCGGATCCGTTTCAGCATTATTCGGCCAGATTTGCAGCCAAGGAAGCATTTCTGAAAGCCATCGGCAGTGGATGGGACAGCGGATTAACGCTGAATGAAATTGAAATTGTAAATGAAAAAAATGGAAGACCGCTGGTCCGGATTTCCGGCAATACCGAAATAATACTGGCTCCTCTGAAGATCCGCGCCGTTCATGTTTCCCTTTCGCATTTAAAATCCTATGCAAGCGCCGTAGTCATTCTTGAATCATGAATAAGGAACTCCATATAGAATATATGAATCCGGAGGGTATCCGCAGGCTGCAGGAAAAAAAATTACAGGAACTGGTACTTTACCTTAACACTCATTCTCCCTATTACAAAAAAATATTCCGGTCATCCGGGATCGATCCAGGCCGGATTGTTCATCTGGATGATCTTCACCTATTACCGACGACAGCTAAAGAAGACCTGCAGGAAAATAATGATGATTTCCTTTGCGTCCCGCGCAGCAAAGTAATAGAGTATACATCCACTTCCGGCACGCTGGGCTTGCCGGTCACCATTGCATTGACGGAAAATGACCTGCAAAGACTTGCCTATAATGAATACAGTTCCTTTAGTTGCGCAGACGGATCTGCGGAGGACATTTATCAGCTGATGCTTACGCTTGACCGGCAGTTTATGGCTGGAATGGCTTACTATTCAGGTATACGTAAACTCGGGGCTGGCATCATACGACTAGGACCGGGCGTACCCTCATTGCAATGGGAAACCATACTGCGGCTCCGGCCGACGGCCATTGTGGCTGTTCCATCCTTCATCCTTAAGTTGATACAATATGCTTCGGAACATAATATCGAACCCAATGCGTCCTCTGTTAAAAAAGCTATTTGTATAGGTGAGAATATCCGGCAGGCTGACTTTTCCTTAAATGTTTTGGGAAAGAGGATCAAGGAAAAATGGAATATCAGGCTTTACTCAACCTATGCATCCACGGAAATGCAAACGGCTTTTACAGAATGTGCGGAAGGCAGGGGCGGACACCAGCAAACAGAACTTGTCATTGTGGAACTGCTGGATGAGGCGGACCATCCCGTAAAAGACGGTAAACCCGGTGAGGTTACAATCAGCACCCTGGGGGTGGAAGGCATGCCCCTGTTAAGGTATAAAACGGGAGATGTTTGTGTGGCTCACAGCGAACGCTGCATTTGCGGACGGTATTCCAGACGTTTGTCTCCCGTCATCGGCAGAAAAAAACAAATGATTAAATTTAAAGGGACCACGCTATTTGCGCCCGCTCTATACGATCTGCTGAATGGCATGGATGATATTGTGGATTTTGTGGCTGAAGTTCATTCAAATGAAATGGGAACAGACGAAGTGCTGCTGCACCTGCTTCCGGTTTATCAATCGGAGGAAACAGACCATCGGATCCGCGCTTATTTGCAGGCCAGGCTCCGGGTGACGCCACATATACGCTATGTAAATGCAGAACAACTCCAGGAATTACAATTTCCGGTAGCGGGGCGCAAAGCTTTGAAATTTATTGACAAACGAATCAATCAGGGCGGGTAATGGCACGACTTTTCGTGATTTATATTGAAATAATTTTCGTATGAAATACTTGTTCGGTGGATGGGCACTCCTGGCTATCATAACTTCCTGCTTTGGTCGTTCCGATGCCTCCATTAACAGGCCTACCTATTACCAGGCGATGCAACAGGATAAAAAGGACCTGGTTAACCAGGAATTGAAGACGCTTAAAGCCGAACCGCTATCAGCAAGGCAGGCATTCGAAGGTGCCCTGATCATGAAAAAAGCGGGCCTGGGCGGGAATCCGGTCCAGAAATTGAATTTATTCAAGCAGGGGCATAACGAGCTGGAGGCAGCGATCAAAAAGGATCCTAAAAATGTGGAGTTTCGGTTTCTTCGTCTGATAATCCAGGAAAATGCTCCTCGAATGCTGGGTTATAAAGATCAACTTACCACAGACAGTGAATATATTAAGAAATCTTATAAAACACTACCCGATGAAGTTCAACGGGCCATTGAAGATTACAGCAAAAAATCGAAGATTTTAAAGCTCCAGGTTTCTTAACTTCGGCCCCAGAATGGGCAAAAAAGTATTAGCGGTATTCTATACCCAATCCGGCCAGTTATCAGATATTATAGATCATTTCACCCAGCCGCTGGTAGATTCGGGCGCAACAGTGGAAAAACTGCGCCTTTATCCCGCTGCGCCATATCCTTTTCCCTGGACGGGTAAGGCTTTTTTTGCAGTTATGCCGGATTGTGTAAACCAGATTCCGGGTCCGCTTGAGACATTTTCCATTAAGGAAGAATCTTATGATCTGATTATACTGGGTTACCAGGCATGGTTTCTTTCGCCAAGCATTCCGGCCAACAGCCTGATGAATCATCCTCAGTTTAAAGCGGTGGCACGAAATACGCCCATGATTACGATCACCGGTGCAAGGAATATGTGGATAAGTGCTATGGAAAAGATTAAGCCGACCCTAAGGGGGCTGGGTGCTAAATTAGTAGGCAATATCGCCCTGGTGGACAGGCATCACAATTTGATTAGTTTCGTTACAATATTCCATTGGATGTTTAATGGAAAGAAAGACCGTTATTTGAATATTTTCCCCATTCCCGGAGTGTCTGCAGAGGATATTTCAAATACAAATGTGTTTGGCGAAGCAGTCGTGCCGCACCTGCAAAGTGGTAACTGGCAAGGGTTACAGGAAGAACTTGTGGATCTTGGTGCGGTGGTGATCAAGTATCCGCTGATGTTTATCGAGTCCAAGGCAAGAAAAATTTTTAAGGTTTGGGCAGGCATTATTTCGAAACGCAAAAAAAGAACTGGCTGGCTTGTTGCATTCAAATATTATCTTTTAATTGCGCTATTTATAGCTGCCCCGATAATCCTAACTGTTGACGCGATTTTTTTTAAACCATTTTTATCCGGGCGAATAAAAAGGCAAAAACAATATTATTCAGGAGTGAATTAATCCGGTTTTGAAAATGGAGTTTAACGAGGTATATATTACAAAAACAGCAACTTACTTTCCAAACGAGCCCGTGTCGAATGAGGAAATGGAAGAATACCTGGGGCTTATCAATCAAAGCCCCTCAAAGTCAAAAAGGATTGTTCTCCGCAATAACGGGATCAAGAGAAGATTTTACGCACTTACACGCGGTGGGATACCCACCCATACGAATGCGGAAATGACGGCTCATACCATCCGGAAAATGCTGGATAATGATCCGGAAAAAATAAAATCTATCGAGTTGCTGGCTTGCGGCACTTCTTCCCCCGATCAGATGATGCCATCCCACGCCGTAATGGTCCATGGGGAATTGCCGGAATCCCGATCCATTGAAGTCGTTTCCCCTTCAGGCGTTTGCTGCGCCGGCATGCATGCGCTGAAATATGCCTATATGGCCATCAGGATTGGTGATGTTCATAATGCCGTAGCCGCTGGATCCGAACGGCTTTCTGCTGTACTTAAATCCGAGGTATTTGAGGATGAAGCACAGATACTCAAAGAATTGGAAGCAAATCCTTATATCGGGTTTGAAAAAGAATTTTTAAGGTGGATGTTATCGGACGGGGCTGCGTGCTTTCAACTGTCGGATAAGAAAAATGAAACGGGTTTAAGCCTTAGAATCGAATGGATAGAGGGAATTTCATATGCGAATATAAAGGAGCCTTGCATGTATATGGGCGGGGATAAAATGGAAAATGGAAAGTTGAAAAGTTATCTTGATTTTAGCCCGGAGGAGCAAAGGGCCCGTTCCATTATGAGCATCAAGCAGGATGTAAAATTACTCAGCGAAAATATTGTTCCACTTGGCGGACTCATGCTTAGCCGTCTTTTTAAAGAAAAGAACCTGGATCCGGCAGATGTGGACTATTTTCTTCCGCATATGTCCAGCGACTTCTTTCGTGATAAAATCTTCAACCAGCTGATCGCGAACGGAACGCCCATCCCTTATGAAAAATGGGTCGTCAATCTGCCTACTGTAGGCAATGTCGGAGCCGCATCGGTCTATTTTATGGTTGATGAAGTATTTCAAAATCCCAACCTGAAAAAGGGTCAGAAAATCCTGCTGCTTGTTCCAGAAAGCTCGAGGTTTTCATATATGTATGCGCTACTTACTGTCTGCTGAGAATTGTTGATGGTTGATGGCTCCCATATTGAACATTACGCATAAATTTAGGCTCCATCAACAATAATTATTTAGCTGATGAAAAAAAACGAAATCCCCCAGGACCCGAGTGCCCTGGCAAAAATTACCAAAGAAATTTGCTATGCGGTCGACGAAACCGGCAAGTATGGTACCGAATTAAGCAATGGATGGGAGGTAAAAGTCTCCGCACTTGACAAGGCATGGCAGGATGTTGAACAAAGAATAGCAGCAGCCAGGCAGCGTGTTTTGGATAAAGAAGCCAGTCCGATTTTATTTTTTATGGAACTGCATGTTATGGATATACCTATTGTTGCTGCTTACACAGGATTCTGGATATGGCAGGTGAAAAAACACCTGAAACCTGCAGTCTTTCATAAACTTTCTGAGGCCCGCCTGCAGAAATATGCTGATCTTTTCGAAGTCAGCATACAGGAACTAAAAACCATGAAAGCACATGAAACTTGATTTTCAGCATACACAGGCCGCACATTGTGAGAATGGAGTAACCACGAGCCTGCTTCGGCATCACGGGGTAAACCAGATCAACGAACCACTTGCCTTTGGAATAGGATCCGGTTTATTTTTTATCTATATCCCATTCATGAAAATTAATAATGGGCCGGCCATATCTTTCAGAACTGCGCCGGGCCTCATCTTTAAAAGAACCTGCAAAGCCCTGGAAATTCCGGTCGAGAGAAAAAAATTCAGATCAAAAGCAGAGGCGGAGAAAGTTTTGCAGGCCTGTCTGAATGCCGGTCAGCCGGTCGGTTGCCAGGTAGGCGTTTATTATCTTACTTATTTTCCGAAGGAATACAGGTTCCATTTCAACGCGCATAACCTGATTGTATTCGGCAAAGAGGGTGACAATTACCTGATCAGTGATCCGGTGATGGAATTGGCTACATCGCTCAGCAGTTATGAGCTTGAAAGGGTCCGTTTTGCAAAAGGAGCGTTTGCGCCGCGCGGACAATTATATTATCCCAAAGAAGTACGCGCGGTCACCTCTGAACAAATAAAAAAAGCGATTCGAACGGGAATCAAGCGGAATGTGCGTGATATGCTTCATGTTCCGGGTAATATTGCCGGAATCAGCGGGATTCGTTACACTGCGAAGAGAATCCGGGGATGGCGGGACAAGCTCGGCCTTCAGAAAGCAGGCAGCTACCTGGCACAGCTGGTGAGAATGCAGGAAGAGATCGGAACCGGCGGCGGGGGATTCCGGTTTATCTATGCTGCCTTTTTACAGCAGGCTTATGAATACCATGGCCTGGATGAATTACCTGAGATTTCCAAAGAATTTACAAAGTCCGGCGATATCTGGAGATCCGCAGCCGTGCAGGCAGCCGGAATCTATAAAGGACGTCTTGGAAGCCAATCAGATTTCAACACGATGAGTGATTACTTATATCAAACAGCAGAGTTAGAGAAACGCGCTTTCGTGGCCTTATCAAAGATAAAGTGGCCCGCATGAGCATTCCTGCCATAGCGATCAGGTCGCTCAGCTTCAGCTACCCGAAGCAGGAGGGTATTCAATTTAAAGACCTTAACCTGGAAGTTGATGATGGAGAGCGATTCGGGCTTTTCGGCCCAAACGGTGCAGGAAAGACCACACTCATGAATCTGATGACGGGTCTTCTCAGGTATAGAAAGGGTAGCATCCGCCTGCTGAGTCATGAAATCAGCGATCATCCCAAATCAGTAAATAAATTATTCGGTTTTGTTCCGCAGGATTTTTCTTTTTATCCTGAATTGAGTCCCCGGGAAAACCTTTCTTTTTTCGGCGCCTGGTATGGGCTTGGTCAGTACAGTATCCGGAAAAGGACGGCAGAATTACTGGCGGTATTGGGACTTGACGAAGTGAGTAACCGCATGGTACACACTTTTTCCGGAGGCATGAAAAGACGGGTCAACCTGGCCATTGGCGTAATGCATCAGCCGAGGGTTTTGTTCTTGGATGAACCGACTGTGGGAGTTGACGTGCAGTCGCGGCACGCCATCATTCATTACCTCAAAGAATTGAATCAGCAGGGAACAACATTAATTTATACTTCGCACCAGTTGGAAGAAGCAGAAGGTCTTTGCGAAAAAATTGCATTGATGGACGAAGGTAAAATTGTAGTTCATGACCGGCTTGCCATTTTGCTCGAGGAACACCGGCAGGAAGGCCTGGAAGGTTTGTTCCTTGGCCTCACCGGTAAACATTTCAGGGACTGATCATGCAAACATTAAAGGCCACCATCATTAAAGATCTGAAAATACTCATACGTGACAGTATGGGACTCGTCATGATTTTTTTTATGCCGGTCCTGCTTGTGATCGTTATCACCAGTGTTCAGAACAGCACTTATGAGTTGATAAACAATAACAGGATTACCCTGCTTGCGGATAACCGGGATAAAGGACCTGAAGGGGCGCAACTAATGAAAGCCATAGAGAAGATAGGCATGTTTAATATAATTCACGCGGATTCATCAGTCCCCGAAAATGAAATCTCTATCCGTATGCATGCCAGGGACGCACTGGTGGCACTTGTGATACCGGCCGATTTCTCAACCTCCATTCAGACCAGGGCAACCGGAATTGCTGACCGCGCGCTGCAGGATCCGGACTCTCCCGTTTTGAAAAAAGTTATTTTTATCGTGCAACCGGATTCCCTGATCATGTATTATCACCCGGTCATGCAGCAATCATTCCGTCAGTCTATCCAGGGTGCGTTGCATAGTGCAGTGCAGGTTATCCAGGGAGAAGCCATCGTGAGGAATTTATATCATGCGATAAATAGCAGGTCCATTTCTCCGGATCTTGAAAAAGACATTCTATTCGGTCAGATTCCGATAACTGAGATTCCAGTTTCAAGAACCGGAAGCAGGGTAGTGCCAAACGCATCCCAGCATAATGTTCCGGCCTGGACGATCTTTGCCATGTTTTTTGTGGTCATAACTTTGGGTAGCACCGTGGTGAAGGAAAAAACAAGCGGAAGTTTTCTCAGGTTGAAAACCCTTCCTTCCAGTTATCTGAATGCACTGTTTTCCAAACAGATCGTATACGTATTGGTTACATTTCTCCAGGCAGCTGTGATTTTTGTAATCGGGAACCTGTTGTTTCCGCATATTGGTCTGCCTGCACTGCATCTGCCGAATGATATTCCGGGTCTGATATTGGTTACGCTGGTCACCGGTTGGTGCGCAGCGAGCTATGCGATCTGTGTCGGCGTTTTTTGTAACACGACTGAACAATCAAATGGCTTTGGGGCAATATCCATACTTATCCTCGCTGCGCTGGGCGGCCTCCTGGTGCCGGCTTTTGCGATGCCCGCAAATTTTCAACGGATCATGCGGATCTCTCCACTGCATTGGTCACTGGAAGCCTATTATGGCTTATTCCTGGAAGGGGGAAAACTGAAAGATGTATTAGCGAATATTCTATCTTTAGCAGGAATAACCATCTGTATACAATTGCTCACATTATATGGATTGAAAAAGAAAAATCTAATTTAATAATGACCATGGAAACAACAGAGTTAAAGCACCAGGTAAAGGAGCAGATCATTAAATTCCTGAATTTAACGACGCTGAAAACCGAAGATATCAAGGATGATGAGCCCTTATTCGGGGAAGGCCTGGGCCTGGATTCTATTGATTCCATCGAATTGATTGTGATGTTATCCCGGGAATATGGCATCAATATACAGGATCCGAAAGAAGGCAGGAAGGTGTTGGTGGACGTAAACACGATGGTGGATTATATCGAGAAAAACAGAACCAAGTAAAAGGACCGCCTTGAGCAGGATCATGATCACCGGGATGGGTATTATCAGTGCGATCGGAACTTCGGTTGAAGAGAACCGGCAGTCATTGATAAACGAAAGAAGCGGTATTTCCCAACTTGAGTATTATCCTACGGCTTATGCAGGGAGATTGCCTTGCGGCGAAATCAAAATTTCTTCGGCGACGCTTAATGAAAAGCTTTTTGCACAACCTGGTCCTACCATCACGCGTACCGGTTTGCTTGTCCTGCATGCTGCAGATGAAGCTGTCCGGGACAGCGGTCTTTCGAATGCTCAGCTTGCTTCCACCGAAACAGCCCTGATAGGTGCTTCCACCGTAGGTGGCATGTGCCTTACTGACGAGATCTTTCATGATGCACATGCGCATTCATTGGGTACCCCTTATACTTCTTCCTATGATTATGCGTCAGCCACGCTGGTAGCCCAAAAGCGATACGGAATACTCGGAGAGGTCAGTACCATAAATACCGCCTGTTCTTCTTCGGCCAACGCCATTTCATTTGGCGCCCGGCTGATCAGCCATGGTTTTGCCAGACGGGCCCTGGTAGGTGGAGCAGATAGCCTGGCAAAGTTCACGATCAATGGCTTCCATGCCCTGAATATTCTTTCCGACAAGCGTTGCGCGCCATTCGACCGGGACCGCAGTGGCCTCAACCTCGGCGAGGGTGCCGCTTTCCTGGTGCTGGAAAAAGAAGAAGATGCGAAAGGGAAAAGAATCTATGCAACGTTATCCGGATTTGGCAACAGTAATGATGCTTTTCATCCGTCCTCGATCTCCCCGGAAGGAGAAGGGCCTTATCTTTCAATGAAATGGGCTTTGGAAAAAGCAGGAATTAATCCGGGTGATATAAATTATATCAATGCCCATGGCACCGGAACGGAAAATAATGACGAAACTGAGGGCCGTGCCATGCAACGTTTATTCGGCTCCCCTCCTCCCTTTGCTTCAACAAAATCATTTACGGGGCACACCCTGGGTGCATCAGGGGCCATTGAAGCAGTCTATTCCATTTTAAGTTTGATGCACCAGGAATTATATCCTTCATTACAATTCAAAAACCCAATACCTGAAACAAAATTTAAACCGGTAAAGCACTACAGAAAGCAGTCCGTTCAGCATGTCATGTCAAACTCCTTTGGATTCGGGGGAAACTGTACAACCCTAATTTTTTCAAAATAGTAGAACATGCTTTACGTCCATAACAGCAACTGCATTTCACCACAGCAAACTTTTCCGGATACAGCGCTCGACCTGCTCAACGAATCAAGGGATAATCAATTATTGGTGAAGGAACCTGTATACAGCAATATTCCTCCGGGAATTTTGCGAAGAATGGCGAGGGCGGTCAGAATGTGCGTGGGTGCAGCGTTACCGCTATTGAAAGGGATTCCTGAACCGGATGGCATTGTGATTGGAACTGCCAACGGGGGTATCGAAGACTGCATCAAATTCCTGAACCAGATCATCGAATACAAGGAGGGGCTGCTCAGCCCGGGCAGCTTTGTTCAAAGCACTTCCAATGCGCCGGCGGCACAGATTTCGCTGATCAGCAAAAACAAAAATTACAATAACACGGTAACGCACAGGGGGCTTGCATTTGAAAATGCTTTGATGGATGCCGTGATGTTGCTGAAAGAAAAAAAAGACGGCTGCTTTCTTATTGGTTCAGTAGATGAGATCTCCGATTACAATTTCAATATCGACCTGCTTGCAGGATCCTTCAGAAAAGAGATCGTTTCCAACCGGCAACTGTTTGATCATCCTGCAATCGGTACAATTGGAGGGGAGGGCGCTCTTATGATGACCGTATCCAATGCACAGGAAGGAGCCGTAGCCCGGTTGGAAGACCTGCAAACCATTCACACACCTGATGAGACCCTGCTCCTGGAAACATTAAAGCATTTCCTTTTAAGGAATGGCCTCACGCAAAATGCTCCGGACCTGCTGATCACCGGAGAGAACGGAGACATCCGACTTCAGAAATTTTATCAGGCCGTTGAGTCCTTGTTTCCGGAACATATTTCCATCGCCAGGTTTAAACATTTGTCCGGCGAATATTGCACTGCTTCTTCATTCGGCTTCTGGATGGCAACAGAAATTCTGCGTAAGGGGAAAATTCCGGATATTGCTTTAAAGAAGGGAAAGCAGACTGAATTCAGGAAAATCCTGCTTTATAATAATTACAGGGGGATGCAGCATAGCTTCGTGTTGTTGGGAAAACCTGTGGGGTAATGTGCAAATGTGGTAATTTGAAAATTTGAAAGTGTAAAGGCCGCCGAAGATAAGGGAAGGAGGGTGGATGAGTAAATTTGAAAATGCCTTGCTCTCCGAAGAGAAGCGAGGGAGGGTGAAAATGCTTTGCTTGGGGGAGTGAGGATTTATTTAATTCTTAATTAAAATTTCATAAGATGAATCCTGAAAAATTCGAGAAGGCAATCAATGCAATCATTTTTTTGGGGATCATATGTATATTCCAGGGATGCCATTCAAATCAAGGCCCCTATTCCGGTTGGCCGATGGTGAATGGGAATCCGACGGGAAATAAATTTTCATCTCTTAAACAGATCGACACTTCCAATGTACAACAGTTGCAGCCGGCCTGGATCTACCATTCGGGCGACGTGGATACTGCGGCCCATTCCCAGATCCAATGCAATCCCATTATTGTCCATGGCATCATGTACGTGACTTCCCCGCAGTTAAAACTCATTGCGATCGACGCGGCAACGGGTAAGGAAATCTGGACCTATGCACCGTTTGATTCGGTACCCGGTCAGAAGAAATCATTTTTTATTATGAATAATAGCCGCGGTGTTGCCTATTGGACAGACAATAACGGCGACGAAAGGATATTTTATACTGCCGGGGCCTTTCTTCGTGCCATTAATGCAAAGACAGGAAAGTTAATTGATTCTTTTGGAAAAAATGGCATGGTGGATCTGCGTGAAAATCTGGGAGCCGATGCGTTGAATCTTTTTGTTACAGAAACTTCGGCGCCGACAGTTTACAAGGATCTTGTCATCGCCGGCACCCGGGTTTCCGAGGCCATGGACGCTGCACCTGGTCATATTCGCGCTTATAATGCACGCACCGGAAAACTGGAATGGATATTCCATACAATTCCTCATCCGGGTGAACCCGGTTATGAAACCTGGGAGGATAAGAACGCCTGGAAACTTACAGGAGGCGCAAACAACTGGATGGGTATGATCGTGGATCAGCAAAGAGGAATTGCTTATGTTCCTATCGGCTCAGCATCGATGGATTTTTATGGAGGAAAAAGAAAAGGTGCCGATCTCTACGCGGATTGCCTCCTCGCCCTGGATGCGCTGACGGGGAAATTGATCTGGCATTTTCAATATATACATCATGATATCTGGGATTGGGATCCTCCCAGTGCTCCGGTATTGCTAACTGTGAATCACGATGGAAAGGCGATTGATGCCGTTGCACAAACCACGAAAACCGGATTTGTATTTCTATTTGACCGCGAAAACGGAAACCCGCTTTTCCCGATCGTTGAAACTTCCGTGGATACGGTTACGGCGTTGACAGGAGAAAAAATCTGGCCGACACAACCGGTGCCTCAAAAACCGGCGCCCTTCGTCCGACAGTCCTTTACAGAAAAAGATATCAATCCTTATTTGTCGCCTGAAGAATTTGCCGATGTAAAAATGCGCTTGGCGGGCTATCATACCGGAATGTTTAAGCCGGAATCCAGGGAAGGAACTGTGATCCTTCCGGGATTTGATGGCGGATCCGAATGGGGAGGGCCCGCAGTCGATCCCAAAACTGCTATCTTATATATAAATGCGAACCAGATGGCCTGGGTCCAAAAAATGCTGGACATAAAAAATAAACCTGCCAGGAAAGAAAATTTCGGAGAAGCAGGACAACGCTTATTTAAACAGAATTGTATGTCGTGCCACGGACCAGACCGCAAAGGAAGCGGGAATTATCCGTCCATACTTGGAGTAAATAAAAAATTCAGCAAGGATGATTTTGTACAATTCATCGGAGCGGGGAGGAGGATGATGCCTGCATTTCCCTTCCTGAAGCCGGAAGAAAAAGAAGCCATTGCCTCATTTATTCTGGATAATAAAAAGGATCAGTCAAAGTCATTTGTGCAGGAATTATCCGCGGCGGATAGTTTCCGTCAGGTTCCGTATAGTCCTTCCGGCTATGACAAATTCCTTTCAAAATCAGGCTGGCCGGCCCTCTCACCACCCTGGGGAACGCTGAATGCGATTGACCTGAACAGTGGAGACCTCAAATGGACGATCCCGCTGGGAGAAGATGACAGTCTGATGTTAAAAGGCATTCCCCAAACAGGAGTTGAAAATTACGGAGGTCCGGCGCTGACAGCCGGCGGATTATTATTTATCGCAGCAACAAAGGATAGAAAATTCCGTGCATTCAACAAGCGCTCTGGCAAACTCTTATGGGAAGCCAGCTTGCCGGCATCGGGCTTTGCCACACCGGCTGTTTATGAAATCGATGGGCGGCAGTTTGTAGTTATCGCCTGTGGCGGAGGAAAACTCAATACGGTTTCAGGAGACGCTTTTGTGGCGTTTTCTTTACCGGAAACGAATTAAGGATTTTCTATGAGGATCATAATGCTGTTCATGTTGGTTCTTGTCTTTATTTTACCGGCTGGTGCTCAGGAAACCAGCCAAGGCGGTCAGCGCGTGAATATTATCTTCGACACGGACATGGGGCCCGATTACGACGATGTCGGAGCCATCACGCTGCTTCATGCATTTGCTGATGAAAAAAAAATCAATTTACTCGCAACGATCGCCAGTACACGTTATGAAAACGTTGCGGCAGTATTAAACATATTCAATACTTATTTTCACCGTAGTCAAATCCCCATCGCAGTTTCCAGGGAAAACGGACTCTTGCTCAGAGACAGGCAACATTGGACGGACTCCCTGGTTGCGAAATATCCACATCGTATAAAAAACAATAGCGAGGTTTCCGAACCGGTGGCACTTTACCGGAAAATATTGTCCACTTACGCCGATAAGAGTATAACCATTGTAACAGTCGGATTTTTGACTAATCTCGCGGCCTTGCTAAAGTCGCCACCGGATAATTATTCCACGCTTAACGGATATGAACTTGTAAAAAAGAAAGTAAAACGCCTGGTGAGTATGGCAGGAAAATTTCCAGCAGGAAATGAATTCAATATTAACCGGGATGCAGCTTCATCTGCCTATGCCTACGGGCATTGGCCTACGGAAGTATGGTTTAGCGGATTTGAAATCGGTGAAAAAATAAAAACAGGCATTCCGCTGATCAATAATAAAAACATTCAGCATAGTCCGGTTAAGGATGTATTCCGCATTTGTATTCCCATGGCCGCAGAGGACAGTGCCGGAAGAAAAAGCTGGGACGAGACAGCGGTACTGGTTGCTGCAACAGGATACAATTCCTATTACACATTGAAGGAAGGAAGAATTCATATTTCCGAAGATGGATCCGATACCTGGGATGATTCGGGCAAAGGGCAATTCCACCTGGTAGAAAAAACAAATCCCCAAAAGGTCCAGTACATCATCAACAAACTAATGCAGCATCAACCCCGCTAAGCCTACTCCATTTTTTTACTTTTTAATTTTTAATTTAACAACCATCCAGGCTCCATGCGCCGAAAGTATCGCAACGATCGCAAGAATTGCAGGCTTAACCGACTGCCCTGAACCAAATAATGCAGCTCCCATGGCAATTGTGAAAACGAGCAGTGGCGCCGCGAACAATAAAATCAATCCATTTTTTTGAAACGGAATTTTAAACGGCCGGTGAACCCGGGGCGCTTTTTTCCTGAGATGGACAAGGGCTATGAATTCCAGTGAGAGGCCTGCGCTATAGAGTGCAATATCGAGCACCAGCAGGTCAGAAAGAGGCCACATGACCAGAAAACTGACCACAATCGCACAAACGACAATAGATATATAAGGCGTTTTATATTTGGGATGCGTTCTTGTAAATACTACAGGCAGTAAACGATCCTTACCCATAACTGCTGGAACGCGCGAAATAGAAAGCAACACAGCAATAAAAATCCCGAGCATGCTGGCCATACCTGCAAAAGAAAGAACCGCGCCGAGCCATTTTCCACCGATCAGGACGCCCAGATAAGGAATTCCTTTTTCGGTAAACATCCCCGTGGAAATGCCAGAATGAATCGCCAGCCAGACCATTGATATGTAAATAAGATAAATCGATGAAAAAGCCAGGGCAATAGAAAAGAGGTATGATTTTACCGGACGGTTTACTTCTCCCGCATAAGTAGTGGCATTATCCCACCCTATATAATTCCACATGATGGTAAAGAGTGCCATGCTGAAAGGAGAGAAACCTGTTGGGCCTGCCAGCTTTGATGGAAGGGAATGCAAAGGATTAATAACGCCCGTAATGAGAAGTAAAAGAAAAGGAATGATCACCAGTGCCGACAAGACGAGAGCGGATCTGCCAACCGGGACAATTCCCCGGATGTTAAGGGCAGCGTTGATCCAGATTACAGCAAGGAAGATGGGTATTTTGTAAGCGTGAATTTCAGGAAAGAAAAAAGCCGCATATTCCACTACGAAAACAGGATAGATGGCGAGATCCACGAAAGTGTAAAGCCAGGTCCACCAGCCTTCATAAAAAGCCCAGCGCAAGCCGAGCCCGCTTTTCACCCATTCGTAATAACCCCCTTCTACCGGCATCATACTATTCAGTTCCAACACGGCAAGAATGCAGGGAA
>JANWIY010000059.1 GCA_025449645.1 Chitinophagaceae bacterium
AAAACGGCCCGGGCGGCAGCCAAGGTATGGGCGAAGTTAAAAGGGGTGGATAACAGCCGGAGCATAGAAAAAACCTGGAACAGCGGCGATACTATTTATCCTGTTCGCGTCGAAAAAAAGGATTACCAGTTTCTATATAAAGATGATACCGGATACAATTTCATGGATACGGAAACTTTTGAACAGATCGCGATGCAGGAAAATCTTGTGGATGCCTACCAGTTTTTGAAAGAAGGCCAGCAGGTCTCCGTGCTTATGAACACAGAATCGGATATACCGATGGGCGTGGAACTTCCGGATAAAATAGTTTTGCTTGTCACTTATTCCGAACCCGGCCTGAGGGGCGATACGGCCACACGCACACTAAAGCCTGCAAAGGTTGAAACCGGCGCTACCGTTAACGTTCCGCTGTTTGTAAATGAAGGTGAATTGATCCGGGTGAATACAAAAACCGGTGAATATGTGGAAAGAGTGAAAGAATAACACTTATCTTAGTCTTCCTTATTAATAGTAAATGCCATAACTGATGGATTTTAAACAGATTCAGGAGTTGATCAAGCTGGTCAACAAATCGAACATCGGTGAAGTAACGGTTGAGGAAAAGGGATTTAAAATTACAGTAAAACAAAAAGAAGAGCATGTTCAGCAGGTGATCGCAGCGCCCGTTGCGACGCAGCAATTTTCTCCCGGTTATTCCCAGCCCCCTGCTTCCCAGGCGCCTTCAGGTACGGGTTCCGGAAAAGCGAAAAGTGCAGAGCCGGCATCAGCAGACAACCTGATCACCATAAAAAGCCCCATGATCGGAACTTTTTACCGCAGTTCCGCGCCGGATAAGCCCTCATTTGTAAATGTAGGCGACGAAACGGAACCTGGCAAAGTGGTTTGTATTATTGAAGCTATGAAGCTTTTCAACGAGATCGAAAGTGAAGTGAAAGGGAAAATTGTTAAAGTGCTCGTTGAAGACGCTTCTCCGGTGGAATTTGATCAGCCATTGTTTTTGGTGGACCCGAGTTAATGTAAAAATATGGAAATGCGAAAATGTGCAAATGAAAGCAATTTCAGGCCCTGCTATCGTCTCCTTTATTTATTTTCAAAATCCGCCGATGAAAAGTATAGTTTCACTCGAAATTAAAATGCATCCGGACACTAATCACTGGGATTCCATTTACACATTTACACATTTACACATTTTCAAATTACCACATCCTTGTTCAAGAAAATATTAATTGCAAACCGGGGAGAGATTGCATTAAGGGTTATTCGGACCTGTCGGGAAATGGGTATCAAGACCGTTGCAGTTTATTCCACTGCCGATAAGGACAGCCTTCATGTGAAGTTTGCCGACGAAGCCGTGTGTATCGGAAAACCTGCCAGTGCCGATTCCTATCTGAATATTCCCCATATCATGGCCGCCGCGGAAATCACCAATGCGGATGGCATTCACCCGGGATATGGATTCCTGGCAGAAAATGCCCGCTTTGCAGAGATCTGCGGGGAGCACGGAATTAAATTTATTGGACCGACTCCGGTTATGATTAATTCCATGGGCGATAAAATAACGGCCAAAGAAACGATGATCAGGGCTGGTGTACCAGTAGTACCTGGAGGTGCTGCCTTGCTGAATGGTCCTGATGAAGCCAAAGGGCTGGCGTATGAAATCGGATATCCAATAAGTCTGAAAGCAACCGCCGGGGGTGGCGGCAAAGGAATGCGGGTAGTGTGGGAGGAATCTGCCATGGAGCATGCCTACCAAAATGCAAAGCTTGAAGCCACAGCCTCTTTCAGAAATGATGGCATCTATATGGAGAAATTTGTTGAGGAGCCACGCCATATAGAAATCCAGGTGGCTGGTGACCAATACGGAACGGTATGTCATTTGAGTGAGCGGGATTGCTCAATCCAGAGGCGCCATCAAAAACTGGTGGAGGAGTCTCCATCTCCCTTCATGACACGGGAACTCCGGCAACGAATGGGAGAGGCGGCCATTAAAGCTGCTTCGGCCATCAATTATGAAAGCGTCGGCACCGTAGAATTCCTGGTGGATAAGAACCGGAGTTTTTATTTCATGGAAATGAATACCCGCATTCAGGTAGAACATTGTGTTACGGAAGAAGTGGTGAATTTCGATCTGATCAAGGAACAGATCAAGATCGCCGCTGGTGAAACCATCAGTGGTGTTAACTACGAACCCCAGGGTCATGCAATAGAATGCCGGATCAACGCAGAAGATCCCTACAATGATTTCCGTCCTTCCCCGGGAAGGATCACAACTCTGCACCAACCTGGTGGCCACGGGATACGCCTTGATTCTCATGTTTATGCAGGCTATACCATTCCGCCATATTATGATTCACTGATCGCAAAGATCATTGCCGTGGCCCGTACCCGGAATGAAGCCATCAACACCATGCACAGGGCACTGACAGAATACGTGATCGAGGGAATTAAAACGACGATCCCCTTCCACCTGCAGCTTATGCAGGATGAACATTTCCGCAGCGGGAATTTCAATACCAAGTTTTTGGATAATTTTAAAATGCAGTAGTTGATCATTGACTGAAGTAATTTTCAAATTTTCAAATTACTTCATGCTTGTCCATTGTTTCACTAAAGTCTCAACAGGACGACTGCCTTCAAAAAATCCGGCAAGTCGACAGATGACTGATTCCACAATGGCATCGGGGCAGGATGCTCCGCTGGTCAGAAGCACCTTTAAAGGATCAGGTCCCCGGAGATAGCCCCTCTTTAATATTTCTTCCTGGCGCGGCAAATCATAATGAAGGATCTCGTTTTTAGATAACAGTTTTTCTTCTGAACTGATGAAATAAGCGGGAAGCTGTTGTTCGCACAATTCCACCAGATGGCTTGTGTTGGAGGAATTGTAGCCACCTACCACAAGGGCCAGATCGGCGGGCGCTTCCAGCATGCCGATTACGGCAGATTGATTGTCGTTTGTTGCATAACAAAGCGTATCCCGGGTGTCGGCGAATACTGATGTGTCCGGTCCGCCCGCGGGAACATGCTGCTGTGTGATCACCTGCTTCAGAAAATCAGCAATGCCCTGCGTTTCCGAGGCCAGCATGGTTGTTTGATTTACCACACCAATTCGCTCAAGGTCATGCAATGGATCAAAGCCTTTGCTAAAGCGATCATTAAAAATTGTAAAGAATTCGGCAGGGGTCTTTTCATGACGGATGAAGGGGGAAAGAAGAATAGCTTCATCCATATTCCGGATCACCAGGGCGGGACCTCCTGAAGCGGCGCGCGAAAAAGTGGCCCTCGTTTCTTCATGGCCAGGTTTACCATGAATGATCACGGTAAAATCCTTCTCCGCAATTTGTCCCGATCTGTTCCAAACCTTTTCCACAAAGGGACAGGTGGTATTATACTGTTCGGTATGAATACCCTTTGCCTTCAGGACTGCATCAATTTCAAGACTTGTGCCGAATGCAGGGGTAATCACAATCTCCCCTCCCCGCAGATCGTCGAATGGAATAAGTTGTTTGCCAGTCGTGCTTTGCAAAAAGCGCACACCGAGGTTTTCCAGGTCCAGGTTCACCTGCGGATTATGGATCATTTCGCTCAGGAGAAAAATATTTTTTCCCGGATTTTCCTCCACCGTGCGAAAGGCAATGTCGATGGCGTTTTCCACACCATAGCAAAATCCAAAATGCCGCGCCAGGTAAATTTGCAGTGGTCCGAAATCCAGCCTGGCCGGAGTAAAATCTTTTTTCATTTTATCCATCATTCGCCTTTTCTCCTTTACGGCCGATATCAGCGGACTACGGTAAATGGGTGGAATTTGAAATGATTTCATACTGGCGCGAAGTTAAGAATCATATTGCGTTATGCGGTTGGGCGGAAAGAAAGTAAAAAGTAAAAATTAAAAACCAAAAAGGAGAACCCATTGGAGAATACCATCTGCTTTGCAGTTGAGGCTAATGGCAAAAGTATTGTTTTACTTTTTATTCCCCATTCCTCCTTTCGTACCTTTCAGCATTTTTAATTTTTACTTTTTACTTTATGGATCCTGTTTTTCATCCCCCTGCCTGGAGCGTTGATTCGAATATTTATGAAGTTAACCTGCGTCAATATACCACTGAGGGAAATTTCCGTGCTTTTGAGAAACACTTACCGCGGTTGCGGAATATGGGTGTTGAGATCCTCTGGTTTATGCCCATCACACCTATCAGTCTGAAAGGGAGACTGGGCTCACTCGGGAGCTATTATGCATGTTCGGATTATCTGTCTGCAAATCCTGAATTCGGATCTGTAGAAGATTTCAAGTTGCTTGTAGAGTCGGCACACCGGCTGGGATTCAAGGTGCTGATTGACTGGGTGGCGAATCATACCGGTTTGGATCACAGGTGGACGACCGAGCATCCGGAATTTTACCGGCGGAATTTGGCCGGGCAATTCTTTGATTCCCATGGCTGGGAGGACGTGATTGATCTGAACTACGACCTTCCCGCACTCCGCGATATGATGATTCAGTGCATGAAGTTCTGGGTGGATACCTGCGATATAGATGGCTTTCGCTGCGATATGGCAATGCTGGTTCCACTTGACTTCTGGAACAAAGCAAGGACTGTTCTTGACAATCAGAAACCTTTGTTCTGGCTGGCAGAATGTGAGGACCCGGCCTATCACGAGGTTTTCGATGCAAGCTATACCTGGAAACTGCTTCATCAGATGGAAGCCTATTGGAAGAAGACCGGCGGTATGGACGACCTGAATAATGTTCTGCAATTCTATAATGATCGTTTTCCGCCTGCAGCCATGCGGGCGTTTTTCACCAGCAACCATGATGAAAATTCCCATAGTGGCAGTGAATATGAAAGGCTGGGTGATGCCGCCATTCCATTTGCAGTATTTTGCTGCACCTGGAATGGAATTCCCCTCATCTATAGCGGACAGGAATTGCCCAATACAAAACGTCTGAAGTTTTTTGAAAAGGACGTGATCGAATGGAAAACGCCCTGTGCATTGCACGAATTTTACAAGACCCTGTTGGATTTACGAAAAAAAAACCCGGCGCTCCGGTCAGGAGATCCGGCTGTATCCACGATCATGCTCTCTAACAATGCAAAACAGCAGGTGATGTCTTTTCTTCGCCGGTATCAGGGAAATGAGGTATTGGTTGTTTTGAATCTTTCTGCCCTCGAGGTCTCCCTGATCATATTTTCCGCGATGGTTTCCGGCACCTTCAGGAATATTTTTAATGATGAGGATCAGGATTTTAATTCCAACAAAACAGTCCTATTAAAGCCCTGGGATTACCGGGTATATGCTAAATAAAAGTTTCGGGGAGTGTAATTAAAAGTTGATGGTTGATGGACTTATGTGCGAATTCACACCTGGAGTCCATCGACCATCAACTATCAACCATCAACTTCAATTAGTCGTCATTCAACTTCAGCGGATAAGTGAATGCTCCGTCGTATCCGGGATAAATGCCTTCCAGTTTTACTGAACCGTTGCCCGCAGATTCCAGGATTTTCCTGAATTCATCCACGGTGGTTACTTCTTTCCCGTTTACTTTTAATATCACGAATCCTTCTTCCATTCTCGTTTTGCTGAACAAGCCTTTATCACTGATGGAACTTACCACGATCCCTCCTTTCACATTCAGGGACTCGGCATCTTTTTTCTGCAGAGGCTGAAGCTCAGCGCCCAGCCTGTCGAAAATACTATTCTTTACGACATCCATTGTTCCGCTGCTGTTCATCAGTGTAACAGGAACTTCATATTCGCTGCCATTCCTTTTATAAGAGATCTTGATTTTGTCGCCCGGGCGAAAGATGGCAATCTGACCAACGAGTTCTGCTCCGGAATTAATTTCTATGCCGTTGAGCTTAGTGATCAGGTCGCCCTTCTCGATACCAGCCTTGGCTGCCGCTCCTTTATCCCGCACACTCATCACATACACACCTTCACCATCTTTAATCCCCTGCTGTTTCTTAACATCGTCGCTCAGGTTATCCCTTGCATATTCAATACCGAGATAGGCTCTCTGCGTCGTACCATATTTAATAAGGTCGGTGACCACTTTCTTGACAATATTCACCGGAATAGTAAAGGAATAACCTGCATAGGAACCTGTAGGAGAAGCAATAGCTGAGTTAATACCCACCAATTGTCCTTGCGGATTAATGAGGGGTCCGCCACTGTTTCCCGGATTTACTGCCGCGTCTGTCTGGATAAATGATTCAACAGGAGCCTGGCTCTGGCGACTGTTAATATCTATCGACCTGCCTTTGGCGCTTACGATGCCGGCAGTAACAGTAGTTTCAAGTGAAAGCGGATAACCTACAGCGAGCACCCACTGGCCCACTTTTAGATCATCCGAATTTCCGTAGAGCAGGAAGGGCAATCCCTTTGCATCCACTTTTACCACAGCGAGATCCGTGCTTGGATCTGTTGCCACAACTTTTGCCTTAAAGGACTTTTTGTTGCTCAGGGTTACGGTCACTTCATCAGCGCCGTCAACGACGTGATTGTTCGTTACAATATATCCGTCCTGACTGATAATTACACCGGATCCCGAACCCATTTCAGGAAGTGAGCGGGAACGGTCGCCAAAAAAGTCATTCGGATCAATCCCGAAAAGGTCAGAGAATGGATTGCTCTTGGGAAGATTATTACTTACCGATCTTACGGTTTTTGTTTTGATATGTACTGTTGCAGGAATGGCCGCACTCGCTGCTTCGACAAAATCAGCCGGGCCGGCAGCATTTTTCTGTCCTTCAAAGAACTTGGCATAATTGGCAGGAAGCTTTGAAGAATCCTGTGCATAAAAATAGGTTTGATTTCCGTGGAAATGATTATATCCCCACAAACTGGCCAGAGTAGTGGCGGCACTGACCAAAACAATGCCTGCGACTTGTTTAAATTTCATTTTTTTATTTTTTGAACGTAAGCTGAATTCAAATTGAAATACCTTTTCAACAACAAAATAACACCGGGATCAACAATTCGTTATTAGCAGGGGTTCAGTTTAACAAATAATTTACTAAGACCTTCGTAGATGCCCGTTTTGCAAATTTACAAAAGATATTTTTGCTGTCAAGGAAGAAGGTTTCAGAGCTTCCGAAGAAACTGCATGGTATCGGCACCGTCAGCATAATCAGACAGGCCGGGGTACTGACTTTTCCCAAAACGGGCATAATTCCGGCCTACCAGACATTGTATGGTTTGGTCGCGTCCTGGTATAATAATCTCATTCATGGATTTATAAAAGGTATAATGCAGTATGCTGATGGGAGAAAAAGATGATTCGTCCTCCAGGAGAAGGATCGAATCGTTGGTCATGTAAAATCGTTTGTTGAGAATGGCGAGGGAAAGCTGGTAGTCGTAGTTGTTTTTGTAGCGGTTATGATCAGCCATCCAACGGTATTTTTCAAATGCCTTCAGCATCAGGCTAAAATCATAATTTTCCGGAACGAAGACTTTGGTCACGTTACGGCATCCCAGTCCGAAGTAAAGATGCACATCATCGGCAAGTCCTTCCAACTCTGCGCCGGTTTCATTACCCTCAAGCAGGGCAACGGAGGTGCGGTTGCGGCGGATCAGGCTCGGATATTTCCCGAAATAATAATCAAAATACCTGGCTGAATTGTTGCTTCCTGTCGCGATATACGCATCACAGCCTTTCAGCATAAAACCCGTTTGAATCAGGTCCCGGGTTTCGGGAAATGCCTCATGCAGAAACCGGATGAGCTCAGGGAATAATTCCTGATCTTTAGAGGACAATTTTATCAACTGGCGGTGGCCGCTGATAAAGACAGATAAAAAATCGTGAAATCCAACAAGCGGAATATTCCCCGCCATCACAAGACCAATATTTTTCGGGGCTTTTTCCTCTTCCGGGAAATGATAGGAATTTATCCAGGTTTCCAGTAAATCCCGCTGCAAATAACAGGATATGATATTATTTACGGCAAGGTCAATAAATGCCGGTGTGAACCAGGGGTTGTGCTGGTTAGCCCTTTCTTTTGCCAAGCCCCATTGGGGACCGGATGACCGCATATACTTACCCAATTTTTCCAAAAGGCCGATACGGTTCTCCAAGTCCATATTTCAGATTATCTTTGACATGCGAAATTAGTTCTAATCAACTCCTAATATCAAATTATGGCGATCAAGATAACAGAAGAATGTATCAATTGCGGGGCCTGCGAGCCGGAATGCCCCAATAACGCAATTTATGAAGGAGGTGTGGAATGGGCAATTGCAGACGGTTCTTCCGTAAAAGGGTCTTATACCCTGATGGATGGCACCGTGATCGACGCTAACCAGCGTAATGCGCCGGTGAGTGTGGATGTTTATTATATTGTTCCCAACAAATGCACAGAATGCCAGGGCTTTCATGAAGAGCCTCAATGTGCTTCGGTTTGCCCTGTGGATGTATGTATTCCCGATGAAATGTACAGGGAAACAGTGGATGAATTGCTGGCAAAGAAAGATAAACTGCATCTCTGATTCCGGCAACCACTAAAATCCATATAATGAAGCGGGTTATTGCTTTTGTTACCGGCGGCTATTCCGGCGAAGCCGAGGTGTCTTACAAAAGCGCCATTACGATTGAAGCGCATCTCGACAAAACAAAGTACGATGTTTACAGGATTGACATCACACCGGCCGGCTGGTTTCATGCTGCAAAGGATGGTGAAAAGATCCCTGTTGACAAAAACGATTTTTCCCTCCGGCTTGGTTCCGGCAAAATTATTTTTGATGCCGTGCTGATCGGTATCCACGGTACGCCCGGTGAAGATGGCAAACTGCAGGGTTATTTTGATCTCTTGAATCTTCCATACACTACCTGTGATGCGGCCACTTCGGCATTGACCTTCAACAAACGCTATACGGTAGCCATTGCTGCATTTGCTGGAATCCAGGTATCGCTTTCCCTTCATCTTTTCAGGCAGCATAGACCCGATGCGGCCGGAGTTCTTGAAAAACTTCAGCTGCCGCTGTTTGTCAAACCAAATAACGGTGGTTCAAGTATCGGGATGTCTAAAGTGAATAATCCCGAAGAAATCCCCGCTGCATTGGAAAAGGCTTTCAGAGAGGACGACCAGGTACTTGTTGAGGAATTTATTCCCGGAAGGGAATTTACGATTGGTGTATTCCGTTTGGACGGCGAGATCATCGCAATGCCATTGACTGAAGTAAAGACCAGCAAGGACTTTTTTGATTTTGAGGCCAAATATTCTCCGGGTTTTACCGAAGAAATAACACCTGCGGTTGTGGACGAATCCATAGCAGAAAAAATACGGGGCACTGCAATAAAGATCTATCGCATATTCAATTGCAGCGGCGTCATCCGGATCGATATGATTTATAATGAAGCAAAGGGAGAACCGTTTCTCCTGGAAATCAATACGGTCCCCGGCCAAACGGAAGCCAGCGTCGTACCTCAGCAGGTCCGCGCGATGGGCTGGACACTAAATCAATTCTATTCAGCGTTGATTGAAGACGCTTTATCCCGGGGCAAAAAGCCTTGACTATATTGTATATCTTTCAACTTAAAACCTGATTCGTGTTTAGATTCCTCACCAGCAAACCTTTATGGGTAAATATGCTTGCCGGTCTTGTTCTGTTGATTTTGTTGCTTCTGCTTTTCCTGGGATCCCTTGATATTATTACCCGGCACGGAAAAACTATGAGAATCCCTTCGGTTACCGGACAGTCTGTGGACCAGGCAAAGAAAACATTGGAATCGCAGGGCTTTGATGTACAGATACAGGATTCCATTTACAATGATACCCTTCCCCCTCTGCAGGTGATCAAACAAATCCCTGAACCGGATAATCTCGTCAAAGTAAACCGGACAGTTTATTTAACCATCAACCGGGCGGTGGCGCCTGAAATTGATATGCCAAATCTGCTCAGCATGACTTTCCGGAACGCCGCTATGGTGTTACGTAGATATGGTCTGAAGCTTGGTGATACCGTTTTCAAACCGGATTTCGCCAGAAACTCCGTACTTGATCAGCAATTCAACGGAACAAGCATTAAACCAGGCACTAAAATTCAGCAGGGCAGCGCCATTACCCTGGTTTTGGGGAACGGAGTTGGAATGGAATTCGTGGTGCCGGATTTATTCGGACTGACCTACCGTGATGCCAGAGAAGCATTAAGTGAAACCGGACTCCTTGTCGGATCTATAGTTCCGGATAATGATGTAACAGATACGGCCAATGCGTTTGTTTACCGGCAGAATCCTGACCGTTTTGATTATGATCGGAGGCTGAACCATATCCGGCAAGGCCAGATTGTGGATCTATGGCTCAGCGTCCAAAAAAGAGAACGCATTACGGATACCAGTGCGGTGCAGACGCCGAGATAAAGAATCCAGAAATAAAAAAATTATATGGATACGATCTCCGTTGTGGAAGTAAATGAGCGCCTCGCAAAAGGGGAGCCGTTAAATCTGGTGGACGTTCGGGAACCTGCCGAACATACTGAATTTAATATTGGCGGCGTGCTTGTTCCACTGGGAAAGATCCGCCAAATGCAGGTTGATGAGCTGGAGGATTTGAAACAAAAGGAGCTGATCTGCTATTGCCGCAGCGGCAATCGCAGCGGACAGGCATGCCAGATACTCGAAATGCTCGGGTTTACCAATACCAAAAACCTCGAAGGAGGCATGATCGCCTGGAAAGAAAATATCATGAAATGAACCACCTTCAGATCCGGATATTCACAGACATCATAAAATTCGTGCCGGCCTGCGGAAACAGGAAGTTCTCATTCACCAGCTGACCTCCGGAATAATATCCATATGTATATCCGTTAGCTTCATATTTTTTATTGAAAAGATTATTCAATTGAAATGCAATAGTCATTTCCCGGATCGATTTAATTTTCGGGGAATAAATTACGCGCAATTGCTGCACATAATAATCATTGATCTTTCTGTCCCTGCTTTCGGAATTGTCCAGGTAGGCTATTCCTGAATATTTGGCAGGCAGGTCGATTTCCAGTTGAGGGGCAAGATAAAAACTCAGGGTTGCTCCTGCAATGACGCCTGGCGAAAGAGCAATGTCACTCTGTTTATAGGTAAAGCTTTTTTGGCCCCCGTTATCATAATCATCAACGTACTCTGTATAGTCAAGCACCTTGTTCCTGCTCAGGGTCAGATTTCCCGAGGCCTGAATCCATGAAACCGGCTTTACTGCTCCCTGGAATTCCAAACCCAGCCGGTAGCTCCTCGGCGTATTGGTACGGGTATATTCGCCGACATCGTTTATTTTTCCGGTAAGGACCAGCTGATCATGGTATAGCATATAGTATCCGGTAATTCCCCAGTTGAACAGGGGTCGCTTTTTATTAATGCCCAGTTCAAAATCATGGAGCATTTCTGGTTTGGGCTGCTCTGATGCTCCTGCTTCAAAATCATCATGGTTGGGTTCATGCTGTGCCATGGCGTAGGAAAAATATCCCTGCCATGGTCCCCGGTTATAGGAAATCCCGGCTTTCGGATTCAGGAAATCATATTTATTCCAAACCTTAAGCGTCGGGTCATCCTCAAAACCATCAATCCTGTAATTAATGTGGCGGTATTGGAGGTCAGCAAAACTGCTGAAATGATTTCCCAGATCCTGCTGCCATTTGCCATAGATATTTTCATCTGTTTTCCGGGAGGGTTCGTTATAATATCTGAAATCATCCGGGATCCCACCCAAGGCAGACCAAATGACGTATCCGTAATGACCGCCATCGTACTCATCCCAACCACCGCCAAGGGTCAGTTCGGTTGCACGCTTTTTATACTGCAAAGAAAAGATGCCTCCATAGAAAAAATTGTCGAGCCATTTCTGCCGGATGAGGTCGGTGTTGCTGAAACTGGTATCACCGACATTGTAACCGGGCAGACCATAATCGGCATAAGCTGCATTATTTTTATATTCTTCATAATATCCCTTGCCGCGGGTGAGGAATGCCGCAATATTCGCTGAAAGAAAATCTGAGAACTGGTGATTAAGAAATCCCTGGTAATGATTCTGTATATAATTATCCGTTTGGTTTTTATAAGTAAAATAATTATACGTGCGGGGATTCGATTGAAAGAGATTTATTGAATCCTGGGCTGTATTGTAAAGTGCCCCGCTGTATCCTGAATTATTTTTGTAATGATCTTCGAGTTCCGTTTGATTGCCGTAAAGTTTTGCTTCTGGTACGCCGTTCCAGGCCTGATAAGTTTTTTCGGCGCCCATTATTATATTGAGCCGGAATGAGGTTTTTTTACTGAGATAAGCGGCGGAAAAATATGCTGATTTCAAATCGCTGGTGGCACGGGCTATGTAACCATTGCTGCTAATGCGGGACAGGCGCATATCGACGGTGAAATGACCGCCGAGCAATCCTGTGCCGGCCTTTAGTGTATTCTTCCATGTATTGTAAGATCCGAAGCTGTTATTGAATTCTGCATATTGATCCGGCTTGAATTCATTGGTGGAAAAATTAATGCTTGCACCGAACGCACCAGCACCATTGGAGGAAGTGCCGATGCCACGCTGTATCTGTACACTGCTTGCAGAAGAGGCAAAGTCAGGCAGGTCTACAAAGTAAATTGCCTGGGACTCTGCATCGTTGTATGGAAGGCCGTTGAGGGTCATATTGATCCGGGTTACATCTGTTCCGCGGATAGAGATCTCCGTATACCCTACGCCATTTCCGGCATCAGAACTTGCTAGCACTGATGGCTGTTGATTAAGAATGAAGGGAATATCCTGCCCAATATTGGTTTTGGCAATTTCTTCACCGGAAATATTTGTTTTCGTAAAGGGCGCTTTGTCTCCAGCCAGGATCGCGATCACTTCAACCGGTTGAAGAAAAAGGCCCGGATGTTTTACCGGCACGGTGTCTGGGGAAGGAGCGTGATAGATGCTGTCTCCCGGCTTGCTTTGAGAAAAAGAAGCCACGCTAAATCCGCAAAAGAAGAAGAGAATAAGCAGGGTTTTCATTTTTGGCATTTAAGAATGAATAAAAAAGATTCCTGAAATCAGGTTTCCAAACAGGAAATGCCAACAAAGTGAAGAGGAAAATTAAGCCACCTTCCCTGCGCAGGCATTATCCTGTTCAGGTTCTACGGGTATTATCTCAGCCTATCCTTAAAGGAATCAGCACCCCGGGAACTTGAGAAACGGCCGTGTTAACGGACATTTATAATGCAAATATACGGTAACAATGAAAGCCAGGATCCCCGTATCTTTGCACTCCCTAAATTGAGTGCAAGATGGGTATGGATCGCAATACGATAATTGGTTTTGTGCTATTGGGTCTTTTATTGTTCACGTATCTATTTACGGCTACCAGAAACAGCCAGGAACTTCAGCGGCAACACCAGCACCAGGCAGATTCACTAGCGCTTGTGCAAAAATTGACGGAAGCCAAAATCAATAACCGGGACTCTACCGGGGTTAAAGCACCGGCCCGGGATACGGTTGCCGGATGGAGCCAGGCCATGGAAGGCACGGAGAAACTCATCACCATAGAAAATAATTTGTTGAAAATCGTTTTCAGCAACAAAGGCGGACAGCCCAAGGAAGTCATTCTAAAGCATTTCAAATCCTACGACAGTACGCTGGTTAAACTGGTTGATCCATCCGTTCCCAACCGGATAAATTATGCAGTGAATACCGGCGTTAACCAGACTGCACAGATTGCTGATCTTTACTTTGATGCCGGTGAACTGCAAAAAAATGCTGATGGAAGTCAGAAACTGGTATTTAAATTACCTGCACCTCACGGAGAATCCATAGAACACGAATACACAATCCATCCCGACAGTTATCTGGTTGACTGGAACCTGGTTACTACGCAGGCGAATAATTTATTCTCTCAGGGAAACTTGAATCTCGACTGGCTTGTAGAGATGAAACAAACACAGCCATTTGTTGATTACGAAAAAAGGCTTACCAATGTTTGCTTTTCAGTGGACAATGAATTCGATTACATTTCTTCTAAAACGGATAAGACTTTTGATAAACCGGTACAATGGATATCCGCAACACAGCAATTTTTCAACCGCACCCTGATCGCCAGGAGCAACTTTGAAAATGGTAACGTGCACTGGACAAGGGAACCTTCCGATAGTTCTAACCTGTTGGGCACAGCTGATATTCACCTGCAGACAAAACTTCAGGGAAATGCGGCTACGCTGAATTTCCAGTGGTATTACGGTCCGAATGACTATCATATTTTAACGCATGCCGCGCCAGGCATGGACCGGATCGTTGACCTCGGGCGGGATATGTACTCTTTTGTACGGCCCATCAATGTGTATGTTATCATGCCGGTATTCAGCTTCTTTAAAGGATTTGTAGGCAGCTATGGCATAGCCATCCTCCTGCTTACGCTCTTCATACGCCTGCTGACCTCTCCATTGGTTTACAGCAGCTATCTCAGCGGGGCAAAAATGAAGGCCCTGCGACCTGAAATAGATGCGATGAAAAAGAGAGTTGGAGGGGACCAGCAGCAAATGGGCGTGGAACAGATGAAACTTTTCAGGGAAGCGGGCGTAAACCCGCTCGGTGGCTGTATACCGGCCCTTTTGCAGATTCCCATTTTCTTTGCCCTGTACACTTTCTTTAACTCGAATGTTGCATTGAGAGGACAGCCTTTTTTATGGGCAAAGGATCTTTCCATTTATGATGTTGTCGTAAAACTGGGATTCAACATTCCGGCTTATGGAAATCATATCAGCCTGTTTGCAACCATCGCGGTGATTACCAGTTTCCTGATCTCGCTTTACGGGATGAGTATGACGCCCGATCAGAGCAATCCGGCAATGAAATACATGCCCTACTTTATGCCCGTGATGCTCTTATTGTTTTTCAACCGCCTCCCTGCGGCACTTACCTGGTACTATACCGTGTCTAATCTCATCACCCTTACCCTTCAATGGGTGATTCAGAATTATATTATTGACCACGACAAGGTGCTGGCCAAGCTGCAGGCCAACCGGAATAAACCCAAGACCAAGCCCAAATGGCAGGAACGGTTTGAACAGATGCAGGAGGCACAGAAAAAAGTTCAGCAGATCAAGGGCAAGAAACGCTGAACAGGAGCGTTTGTACTTGTGATCAGCAGTCCTTACTTTAGATTAAACCTTCCGGCGCCGGTACATTCCCAAAGGGAAGATAAATCATCTCATGAAAAATAAACTCCTGTACGCCCTGCCTCTATTGATTCCCGGTTTTCTTTCCGCGCAAAAAAGAGTGGGTGAATTAACACTTGTGTATAACTATGTGGTAAGTTCAGATGCAGGCAAACAGATAAATGCAGTAGCCACTTATTATATCAAGGGGAATTTGAGCCGTTCAGAAATGGCAAATAATTTATTTTCCTCCACCCTGATTTATGATTCGAAAGCCGGCACCGGCGTAATTCTGAAAGAAGTAAACGGGCAAAAATTACTTATCCGGATGAATGAGGAAAACTGGGATCAGAAAAACGGAAAATTCAAAACAATTCAATTTGTAAAGACCGCCGAAACGAAAATGATTGCAGGCTACTCTTGTCTTAGTGCAAAGGCTTCAACGCCGGGAGGGTACGATATAACGGTGTTCTATACCCGGGATCTGATCCCTGAAAATAAAACCTATGATCCGCCTTTTAAAAATCTGGACGGACTTCCTCTGGAATATGAATTCAGCAAAGACAACCTGCATATCAGGTATGTGCTGGCATCTATTAATCTCAATCCGGTGCCTGCGTCAAAATTTGATATTCCCACCAGCGGATACCGCGAGATGACTTATGAAGAAAGTTTGAAGTTGAAGCTTAGCAATTAAACAGGGCGGGAAAGTTTACACTTATTTAGGGATCTGGATCCTTACACCCAGGAACTGAAGATTGGTCTTGCCACTATTTGAAACAGGTCCGATACTCACTTTGTATTGGTACGGAAGAATGAAGGTGGTATTGCCGCGCTGGTAGGTGATCATGGCATTTATGGAAATGCGGTTGTCGGCCTGCGGCCTGAAAGTCATGATCGTTCCGCTGTAGGCCGGCGATTTCTTCAGCGAAAAGGACGAAGCAGCATTGATTGGAGTGAAGTTATTATCAAATTCTCTGTGCTTTTTTTTGTCGCCGCCACCTTTACTGGCAAAAGCAATGACCGTCAACACTAAAAGCAGGAAACTCACGGCGCAAAAACGCAGGGTACCCAACATGGATCTATGGGAAAAAGGTAACATCTGGGCCAAAGGTAATACTAAAATTTTTGTTTTTTTTAACCTTCCATCACTTATTTCACCTGTTTTTTAACATTTTCACCGATCTTTTTTGGGCAAGAACCGCCTTCAGGAGCATGCTGATCAATCAGGAAAGAGGGGCTGCCGGGCTCATAATTAATTTGCGATTAATGGATTATGGCCTAATTTAGTACAACCACCTTAAATGAAAGAAAATCCATACCACCCCGAACAGGAAGAAATTAAGGAATTGTTGAAGCAATACGGTGCGCTGAAAAATGGCCGTAAGCACAGTTTCCTCGACGAAGAATGCTTTGAGAAAATTATTGATTATTACGATGGTAAAGAGGAGTTCACGCAGGCGCTCGAAGCCGCTGAACTCGGCATAGAACAATACCCATATTCATCCGTTTTGCTGATCCGTAAAGCCGATCTGCTTATCGCAACCCGGAAATACTTCGACGCCCTTCAGATCCTCGAAAGGGCATCCCTGCTCGATGCTACCGATATCAATCTGTATATCCTTAAAACGGATGCATACCTGGCGCTTGACCAACAGGAAAAAGCCGTCGTGCTTCTCCAGGAGGCCCTGGGTCTTTTTGAAGGACCGGAAAGGATTGAGTTATTATTTGAACTGGCCGATGTATATGACGATTATGAAGAATTTGACAAGATTTTTGACTGCCTTCGCTGGATACTGGAGCAGGATTACGAAAATGAGGAGGCGCTTTATAAGATTTGCTTCTGGACAGATTTCACTGGCCGGAATGAAGAGAGTATTCGCCTTCATCAGCACATCATCGAAGAAAACCCATATTCTGAACTCGCCTGGTTCAACCTGGCCGCTGCTTATCAGGGGCTGAAACTATATGAAAAAGCAGTGGATGCCTATAAATATGCAGTGGCTATTGACGAGAAATTCGATTACGCCTATCGCAATATGGGCGATGCTTATATCCGCCTGAGAAAATACCGGGAAGCTATTGAAAGCCTTGAGCGGGTGCTTGAACTTTCAAAACCTGAAGATGTAATTTTTGAAGCGATCGGGCATTGCTACGACAAACAGCGCAATTTCGCACAAGCCCGGTTTTATTACCGGAAAGCCTCACACCTGAATCAGGGTGACAGCAAACTGATTTACAAAATCGCCTGCACATACCTGAACGAAGCGCAATGGACGCATGCGGTTAAACAATTGGATGCTGCAATACGGCTGCAGGGTAAGCATCCCGAATATTATCTTGCGCTCGGTGAATGCAGGATCCAGCTCGGCGAATACAAAGAAGCCATCCTGTCTTTTGCAACCGTAGTGCGGTTGCGTCAAAAAAATATTTCCGGATGGGAAGCCCTGGTCCGTTGCTTTTATCTCGCCGGGATGTATAAGGAAGCACTTGAGCAGGTGCAGCAGGCCATACGCATTGCCGGTAATAAGCCACTGCTCACTTTTTATATGAGCGCCATTTATTTTGCTATGGGAAAATCAAAAGAGGGATTGCTTCATCTGGACAGGGCCCTTTCCAAATCTCCCAAGCTGCTGAAGAAAATGATTGCGCTTAACCCCTCCCTGTTACAGTCAGCTTCCATTGTTGATGTAATAGCCAGATACAGGAAAAGATAAAGCTTCCTTATTTTTGCAGCTCAGGGATTTTTTAATCAACAATTTATTGTCGATGAATTTTACACTCAGTCAGCTACCGGTAAGAACACTGAAACCTCGTAGCGTAGGTCTTACTATGGTAATGGATAAAGGATTAAGCACGGAAGAAACAAGGAATTTTTTGAGTGTTGCCCATCCGCATGTGGATGTGGTTAAGCTGGGATTCGGCACCTCGTACGTGACGCCGGATCTTGAAAAAAAACTCGCTGTTTACAAATCATTTAAAATCCCTATTTATTTCGGAGGAACTCTTTTTGAAGCTTTTTTGATACGCGACCAATTGGAGGATTATATAGCCATGTGTAAGTACCATGAAGTAAGTTATATGGAAGTCAGCGATGGTTCGGTAAATATTGATCATAAGGAAAAGTGCAGGCTGATTGAAAGGCTCACCAAATATGCTACCGTGTTGAGTGAGGTGGGTAGTAAGGATGCCGAACACGTGATTCCTCCCTATAAATGGATTGAACAGATGCGGGGCGAATTAAATGCCGGCGCAAGTTATGTGATCGCGGAGGCCAGGGAATCGGGGAACATCGGCATTTACCGGGGTACAGGAGAAGTACGCGAAGGGCTTGTTCAGGAAATTCTTACCCAGATCCCTTCAGAAAAAATTTTATGGGAAGCACCTCAGAAATCACAACAACTTTATTTTATACAACTCATAGGAGCAAATGCGAACCTGGGAAATATCTCACCTCAGGAAATGATTGCCCTTGAAGCCATGCGCCTTGGCCTGAGAGGCGATACATTTGACTTGTTCCTCCACAAAACAGTATCCAAGTGAAAAAATTCGGCCTGATCGGGTATCCGCTGGGCCATTCCTTTTCACGGGATTACTTTAACAGCAAATTCCTGGCAGAGGCAATAACAGACTGCACTTATTCTAATTTTGAAATAAAGACCATTGGTGAACTGGCCTCGATCTTAAATGATAAGGAGTTGCTTGGACTCAATGTAACCATACCATACAAACAGGCCGTTATTCCTTTTTTGAATTACCAGGATCATGTGGTGAAAAAGACCGGTGCCTGCAACTGTATCCATATTGTGGAGGAGAAACTCTCGGGATTCA
>JANWIY010000060.1 GCA_025449645.1 Chitinophagaceae bacterium
AATATAATCACGGACATTATCTCGAAACCCTGCAACCGGATAGCGGTTATATGAAAACGGTAGCTGAGGAAGGGGGCATCGGGCTGGCGCTCTTGCTCATATTTTATTTTATAGTGATGCGGCACGGGTATCATTATTTCTTCCGCGCGAAGGATCCGCAGATCCGCAATTATTACATTGCCTTACTGATAATGATGTTTACCTTGCTGGTGGCCCAATACGCCCAAATGGCCATTACACAGTGTCCGGTCGTTTTGTTCTTTCAGGCCATTATGGTTATTTTTATCAAATTGGCCGATTTTGATACGGATCCACAAACAAAACCCATAACAACTATTCAAAATTGATCGTATGCGATATTTCTTATTGGCCTTATTGTTCATCTCGGAATCTATTTGTGCGCAAACACCGGCCAGTAAGTATCTTTTCCGGCCCGACAGTACCCGTATGCCGGATATCAGGGAACGCCTTGTGCAACTGGCTCTTCAAAATCCTTCTTATGAAATTGTTGATCATGCATCCCTGGCAGCTGGTTACCAGGTGAAGACGGCCAAATCTGCTTATCTCAGTCTGTTCTCCGCCCAGGGAAATATCAATGAGTTTACGATCAACCCGCACGCATTTACAACTGCTACCGGAGGATATGTTCCGACGATTTACCCCCGTTATAATTTTTCGCTGGCCGTGCCATTTGATATTTTCACCAGAACAAAAAATAATGTAAAGGCCGCCAAGGAAAACTATTATATCAGCCTGGCCACAAAAAATGAAAAATTCCGCGAAATAAAAGCCGACATACTCACCAAATATGAAAACTATCTGCTGGCAAAACAGCTCGTGGAATTCCAGGGCAAACTGACCCAGGGTGAATATTCATCGCTGAAAAGAGCGGAAAGCGATTTTGCTGAAAACCTGATAAAGCTGGATGATGTAGAAAAGGCCCAAAAAAGCTATATCACTGAACAGGTGAAGAGCCTTACCCTGCAAAGGGACCTCAACCTCGCCAAGATTGAGATCGAAAAAGTAATCGGGGTTAAAATTGAAGATGTTGAAAGAGGCCTGAAATGAAGCTTAAGAAGAGCCTGAAAAGAAGCCCTCAGAAAAGGCTGGAAAGAAGCTTCAGTAGTCTGAAATGAAGCCCTTAGAAGAGGATGTAAAAAAAGCCCTGCAGGCCCGGAAAGATGCATTACAAGGCCTGAATGACCTGTGTTTAAGCAGATGCAAACAGGCTTGCCATAACGTCTGAAGCGCCAGAGCGTGCCTGAAAAATGAGCATCCGGCTCCAAATACACTATTCAGGAGGAAAGCACGATTCAGTAGCCCGGGCAGGGTTCAGAATGAGATCTGAAACTACTTTAAATGAATTCGGGAAATCGGCTGGAAATGAGATTCTCCAAATGGAAGGTGGAAAAAGGGTTTGAAATAAAGGCCGAAATGAGCCGCTAAAAAGTAGGCTGGGTGAAGACCCGGAACTGCATAGAGTTTTGTATTTTTGCAAAAAAAGGGTATATTGTAGGCGGTCTATCTTATCCAGTAACTATGAGGATTTTCTACCTTATTCTTATTCTCATTTTTTGCTCAGTCACCCAGGTCAAAAGCCAGAACCGGATACCGGGCTTTCCTGATCCTGAACCTGAAAGCGTCCGCTTTTATCCTAACCCGGCCACATCATTTATTACGTTTGACTTTCTCAAAAATTTTGGCAGGAACTATTCCATCCAGGTCTTCAATTTTCTTGGGAAAAAAGTCTACGAATTCTCCGCGTCGGACCAGAAAACAATCGTTAACCTATCCGATTTTTTCCGCGGAATTTATATTTTCCAGCTCAAAGATCCCAACGGTAAAATTATACAATCGGGAAAGTTTCAGGTGAACAAGTAGATACAATGTGTGAATGTGTAAATGAAAAGCAGTTTGAATATTTTCATTTTCAAATTAGCAAATTTTCACATTACCCTATTTGCCTCTCACTTCCACAATCAGAAACTTCAAATAATGTGTGTTTTCCAATCCCCAAACCACAGGGTGATCAGGCGATTGTGTATTAAACAGCACCTGTTTTAATTCTTTACCAGCGTCGTGGGCGGAGGACCGGATCACGTCCAGAAAGTCTTGCGGAGAAATAAGGTTGGTGCAGGACGATGTTACCAAAAACCCTCCGCTTCGTAATAATTTCATGGCTCTTAAGTTGATTTCCTTGTAACCGGAAATCGCCTTTTTAATATTTTCACGGGTCTTGGTGAAGGCGGGCGGATCCAGCATGACAACATCATATTTTTTGTTTTCCCCGCTCCATTTTTTCAGGGCGTCAAATGCATTTTCAACACGGAATTCGACCTTGTCCGCCAACCCGTTCAGTACAGCATTCGCTCTGGCCTGATCAATGGCCTGCTCTGAAATATCCAGGCCAAGCACCGATTTGGCGCCAAAGCTGGCTGCATGAATTTCAAAACTTCCCGTATAACAAAAGGCGCCGAGCACTTCGGCATCTTTTACGATGTGCTGAATGATGAGTCGATTCTCGTGCTGGTCGAGAAAATACCCGGTCTTCTGTCCCTGGTCAAGATCCACTTCGAATTTCAATCCGTTTTCTTCAATGAGAATCCGCGTGTCAAATGGAGAAGTTAAAAATCCCTTTTTCATTTCAAGCCCTTCCAGGGTGCGCACAGGCACGTCATTCCTTTCATAGATCCTTCCGGATGGAAAGATTTCAGAAAGGGCATTTACAATTGCAGGTTTCCATAGATCCATTCCCAGTGAAAGCGTCTGGAGAACAAAATGCCGGTTGAATTTATCAATTACCAGGGCAGGAAGGCCGTCAGCCTCCCCAAAAACAAGGCGACAATTTTCCGTATACCCGATTTTTTGCCGGTAGGCCCAGGCAGAAGAAATGCGATTAAGGAAGAATTGATCATTTATCTCCTCGTTCCTGTCCCGCGTCAGCAACCGTACCGTTATCTGAGACCCGGGATTAAAATATCCTTTTCCCACAAATTTTTTATCTGCTGTAAAAACGGCGACGATCTCGCCGGGTTTGAGTGTTTCTTCAGTCTCTGCAATCTCGTTTGCAAAGACCCAGGGATGTCCGTTTTCTATCCTGCGACTGATCTTTCTATTTAATATGACGGGAATCATGCCGCAAATGTAGCTGAATGACTGGCCGGAAACCGGTTCGGGCAAGGACAATTTGTCTCAAAACAGCAGTTGGCAGAATAATTGACAACCTTACCTTTGCCACAATTTCTACACTATGCAAAAGAATCATGAAAAATTTACCGATCGGGAAGACCTTGAAGCTGCAAGTGAAAGACAATCAGCGGTTGATATCAATACAGACGAAAATGTAGCAGGCACGAATAACCTGCCTAATGAATCCCTGGAAAAAGAGGAAGAGCTGGAGAAACTGACCGCCGAACTCCAGGAACAAAAGGACAAGTATATTCGTTTGTTTGCTGAATTTGATAATTATACGCGCCGCAGTTCGCGGGAAAGGATGGATTTAATCCAGACCGCAGGCAGGGAAGTGATCACTTCCTTACTGGATGTGCTGGACGATTGCGACCGGGCAGAAAAACAACTTCAGCAAAGTGATGATATAAACGAAATCAGGGCGGGCGTGCTTTTGGTATTTAACAAATTAAGGGCAATTCTGCAAAATAAGGGACTACGGCCCATGGAAAGTGTCCAAACTGATTTTGACACAAGCAAGCACGAAGCTATCAGCGAAATCCCTTCGCCTTCTCCGGAATTGAAGGGGAAGGTGATTGATGAAGTGACACCAGGCTATTATTTAAATGATAAAATCATCCGCTTCGCGAAAGTGATCGTCGGAAAATGAATTGAATGAAAAGGGATTATTACGAGATTCTGGAAATTTCAAAAAGCGCCTCTCCTGACGAGATTAAGAAGTCCTACCGCAAAGTGGCCATGAAGTTTCACCCCGACCGTAATCCGGGGGATAAAGTTGCTGAAGAAAAATTCAAGGAAGCTGCTGAAGCCTATGAGGTTTTGAGCGATAGTGAAAAACGCGCCAAATATGACCGGTATGGGCATGCAGGTGTAACCAGCGGGCATGGCGGCTTTGGTGGCGGCGGAATGAATATGGAAGACATATTCAGCCAGTTTGGAGATGTGTTCGGAGATGATATTTTCGGAAGTTTCTTTGGAGGCAGGCGCGGTGGAGGACAATCCAGAACGGTGGGCGTTCGGGGCAGCAACCTGCGAATCAAAATAAAACTGAGTTACGAAGAAATTGCCAAAGGGGTCAATAAAAATATTAAGGTTAAAAAACATGTTCTCTGCGGCACTTGTCATGGCAGCGGAGCGAGGGATAAAGGCAGTGTGCAAACCTGCGGAACCTGTGGCGGGAGCGGACAGGTTCGGCGCGTAAGCAATACTTTTCTGGGACAGATGCAAACAGTAACAACCTGCCCCGCCTGTAACGGAGAAGGATCCGTTATTACAGCCAAGTGCACAACCTGTAAAGGAGAGGGAAGGGTGTACGGAGAAGAAGTGGTTAATATTGATATCCCGGCGGGCGTGCAGGAAGGAATGCAATTGAGCCTTTCAGGGAAAGGCAATGCAGGAGAAAGAGGCGGCCATCCGGGAGACCTGATCATACTGATTGAAGAAGAAGCGCATGCTGACCTGCACCGGGACGGACTGAATGTTGCTTTTGAACTATATATAACTTTTACGGATGCAGTTTTCGGAATTCAGGTAGAAGTGCCAACGATCGATGGCAAGGCCAAGATCCGCATACCCGCCGGAACCCAAAGCGGAAAAATCTTCCGCCTCAAAGGCAAAGGGTTTCCGTCAGTTAACTCCTATGAAAAAGGGGACCAGCTCATCCATGTAAATGTATGGACACCTCAGCAGGTATCAATGGAAGAAAAAATAAGCCTGGAAAAACTAAGTACTTCACCGAACTTTCAGCCCAAGCCAGACAAGAATGAAAAAGGCTTTTTCGACAAAGTGAAGGAAATGTTTAGCTAGAAACGCGGACAAAGCGTTTTGTTCTTTGCTGAATTTTCCCTGTCGAGAAATCCGATATAAGAGATGGATAATTCAAATCCCCCATATCCCTCGCTCACAGTATTCAGGGAAGAAATATTCACATCGTAACTAATGGCAATGGACAAAGGAAGCATTTCCAGTTTGATGACAGGGATGAATGCATCTTTCCATCGCATGAAGGCGCCTACACCCAGCAAATATTTCGGGTCATCCGTAAAATCGCCGAGTTTGTATCCATAAATAACCCCGCCGACTGTTTCTCTGGCACTTCCCTGACTGGAATAGTCGGCCTGAACCGTGAATTCTGATCTCTCATCAATATAAAATTTAGCTCCCCCGGAAACTACATATTTCGGATCCAGCTCTACTGCTGCATCCTGATAAAATGAATTGCGCGGGCGGTTGAGGTGATGGTAGGCTAATCCAAAAAACATGCTGTGCTGCTGGTTTTCTCCGAAGCTGCTGTTAAAGCTCATCCCCACGCTTCCATCCCAGTAATGTACATCAGGCTGTGTAAAGGTTTCTCCGTCAGGAAGAGATGGGTTGTAAGCGCTACCGTCATACTGATTATTGGTTGTGATTTTAGACCGGTCGATCCTTTTTTCCGCATAACCACCCATGAATCCCAGGGACAAATACATGGTCCTTGTATCCGAGAGTGATTTATGGTAGTTCAGTGCTGGAAATACCTCGTTGGATACCAGTCCCGCACTGCCGGCCTGATCATATAATACTTCCATGCCAACCGTTAAAAAATCATTGGATCTACCGACGGGCATTTTATATTCCCCATTGAATGAACCGGTCTTGTATGCATTGGTAAAACTATTCCATTGGTCACGGTAAACGCCCTGGATACGGTAGTCTCCGGTAAATATTCCGGCAAGGGAAGGATTGCGTAGCAATGGCGCTTCAAAGAATTGGGAGAAGTGCAGGTCCTGTGAAAACCCTGGAGCCAGGCTGCCCGCAAGGAGTGCCAGGGTTATAATTAATTTTCGTAGAGGGTTCCGGTTTCTCATTGATTAAGGTTTCTATCTGAGTAGGGTAACGTTTCCATGATAAGGGATCAGTGTTGCATTATCGCAAAGAATTTGAATTGTGTAAATATATACATCTGATGGGGCAGGCTTGCCATTGAAAGTTCCATCCCATCCGCTTGCTTCATCATTGGGTGCAAAATTTGATTTTTGGAAAACAACCTGACCCCAGCGGTTATAAATGGTAATGGATGGAATGATGTTCAATCCCTTTCCTCTCACAACGAACCGGTCGTTCGCTCCGTCTCCATTAGGAGAAAATGTATTCGGAATGAAAAAGTTATTGCCGTTGCAAATTACGGTAATCTTAATGCTGTCTTCGATTGTGCATCCGCCATTATTAATTGCGCTGAGCACATATTTGGTTGTTTTGATCGGCGTGGCAAGCGGTGTCAGACAATTTGTACAACTCAGGCCGGTTGGTGGGAGCCAGTTGAGTGAAACGATATCAGGTGAACCGGTTCCATTGATCTGGTAGGAAGACCCTACGGGTATCGTAACATTCGGCCCAAGGTTTAGCGTCGGGTAATTAAATGTAGTGATCTGAATGGATTTGGTATCACTGAAACATTTTATATCATCATACCCGGTCACCTGGAAATTTGTGATGCCGATCTGGTTGATTGTTGGTGTGGCCAACGGATTTGCGATATTGGGATCGCTCAGTCCTTC
>JANWIY010000061.1 GCA_025449645.1 Chitinophagaceae bacterium
AGGTCGGCGTATATATTTATGAAGCAAAAGTGACGTTCTATAATAATGTAATTATCAAACGCAAAGGAACCGTGAACCTTATCCGGTAATATCTCAACGGCTGCTTTCGTGATATGAAGCAGCGGGATCAAATTCAATGGCCGATCATGAAAAATAATATAATTCGAAAAATATCCTGGATGACCCTGCTGGCCTTTGGCATGGACAGTGCTGCCCGCGCGCAGGTGGATCCTCATTTTTCTCAATACTTCATCCAGCCGATGAATGTGAATCCTGCGCTGACCGGTGCTATTGAAGGCGACTACCGTGTGTCCGCAATCTGGAGAAGCCAGTATGCCAATTCACTGACCACAGAAGGTATTTCAGCTGAGAAGACGACAAATAAAAATGCGAATTTTGGTTTTAACCTCGTGAATCAGACGACCAGCGATAAATCCTACAGTTTCACGAACGGATACCTCAGCTTCGCATACACGGGCGTGCGCTTTGGCAAAAATGAAGACCATTTCCTGGTAATGGCAATGCAATGCGGATTTATCAGTCGTAAATTTGATATTACGAAAATGCAATTCGGTTCGCAATGGATCTCAGGAACCGGCTTTAACCCTTCCAACAATTCAAATGAAGTATTCCTGCAACCTTCAATGACTTCGTTCGATGCGGGCGCCGGGATCGTGTACTATGATGCTTCACCAAATCAGTCCGTTAATTTTTTCGGCGGATTTTCCGCCTTTCATATCACCACGCCAACGGATCCGTTTTTATCCGGTGGAGAAAAGGAGAGACTTGACGTTCGTTACAGTGTGCATGCAGGCGTGCGTATCATCGCATCGGACCTGGTGAGTATTGTTCCAACCCTGATCTATATGAAGGAGGGTGACGCCGAAGAAAAAATGGCCGGCGCTTATTTTCAATTGTACGCCAACGAATCTACGGATCTTATGTTCGGTGCTTATTACCGGTTGAATGATGCGATATCTCCTTATGCGGGACTTTTTTATAAAGGCCTGACCTTCGGCTTAAGTTATGATGTTGATGCGTCGAACAAAAGCCTGGCCGGATCAAAAGGGAATAGTGTAGAGCTTTCAATATCTTTTGTGGGCAAGGGGAAATCAGGCATGAATACCAGTAAATTTTATTGTCCGAGATTTTAAATCTGTTTCAAAAACCAGTCCCAGTTAAAAACCGCAGAAAGTGAAAACCAAACAAAACCTGCAGCTTGTATTGATGATGGTAACCTTCCTACTCATCAGGGTCGCTGCAACAGCCCAGCGGTACTCCGGGTATTTTTATCAGGCAGAAAAATTATTCAACAGCCAGAATTATTATGAAGCTTCCCAGGTTTATGAAAAATACCTCGCTACCGAAAAAAATTCGAGACCCAGATCACAGCCATTCGCTGTTGAGAAAAAGGCGAAGGGAAAGGCTAACATGGATCCGCATGAAGAAGCGGTTTATCATTTAGCAGAGTGTTACCGGCTGACCCATAATTATCAAAAAGCGGAAAAATATTATAAAGAGTCATTGGGTTTTTCACCCAAAGCCTATCCTGCTTCCCTTTACTGGTATGCCGTGACCCTGAGAGCGAATAAAAAATATGAGGAAGCCATGAAGGCAATCACACTATTCCTGGAGAAACACACGCAATTGGATGAACTCTTATCAGGGGCAGACAAGGAACTGGAGAACCTTCGTTTTATCCAGTCCCAGTCCGAAAATATTGTCAACCGGTTTACCATTACGCCTTATCCGACAGCTCAAAATAATTCAGCTTATGCCCTGGCCTTGAAAAACGAAGGCGGAGTTGCCTTTACAATGATTAAGGAAGCGCCAGGGAAAAACGGGGAGATGGAATATTCAAATGTATTGTTTGAATCCAAACAGGAAACAGATCCTCAAGCGGGAGCAAGGCGCATGGAAATCAATACGGAACCGGGAGAGAATAACGGAATGGCGACCTTTACGCGGGATGGCAGGCATATGTTTTTTACCAGGTGGACAAGAATCAATGGTAAGACCCAATCTTCCATTTATCTGAGCAATCAAACAGATACCGGTTGGTCGAATCCCGTGAAAGTTCCGCCACCATTGAATCTGGAAGGAAGCAATAGTGCGCAGCCCGACATTACCGGAGATGCCCATCATCTTATTTTTTCTTCTGACCGCGATGGCGGATCCGGAGGATACGATCTCTGGGAAGCTTCCCTGGACAGTAACCTGGAAGTGATCCAGGTGAAAAATCTTGGAAATATAATTAATTCGGCCGGGGATGATCAGGCACCTTATTTCCATGATAAATCAGGTACTCTCGTTTTCTCTACAAACGGTCGCACAGGCATGGGCGGGTTTGATCTTTTTTACGCCCGCGGGAATTTTGATCTGTCCAACTGGCAAAAACCGGAAAATGCGGGCGCGCCATTGAATTCCCCGAAAGATGACCTGTATTATATAAGTACAGATGATGAAAATCTCTGGAATACCGGATGGTTAAGTTCGGATCGCTCATCGGAATGCTGCCTTGCCCTATTCTCCGTAAAAGAAAACAATGCCCGATATGTAAACGGATCGGTTATCGACTGCAGGACGGGGAAACCGGTGGATCAGGCCATGCTAACGGTAACGGATAATCGCCATCCGGGCCGCCCGCTGCAAAGGTTCCAGACGGACAGCTCAGGGAAATATAAATTCGAGATCCACAATACGGCCCATTTTAAGATTTCATTGAAAAAGCAGGGTTATGTGCTGAAGAATACCGACTATGATCTGCAGATGATTTCAGGCAAAGATTCAATGCTCAATGAGCCTATATGCTTACAACTACTTTCAGATTCCGGCAGTGAGCTGAATCAATTGTTTACATCCCTGACCAGGTCATCGAGGGTGGGCAATTTTGCATATAAGAAAGCGATCCTCAGTGATTCCGCGCACGATAACCTGGATTCCCTGGCAAACCTGATGAGGAAATATCCACAGCTGGTGATTCAGGTTGAAGGATATACTGACAGTGTCGGAGGTCAGGCATATAATAAGATCCTGGCGCAGAAACGGGTGGATGCCTGTATAAGGTACCTGGTGAAGAAAGGTGTGCCTGCAAACAGGCTCGTGGGTAAGGCAATGGGTGAATGCTGTCCGATTGAACCGGAAACCATCAATGGCAGCGATAATCCATCCGGTCGCGAACTTAACCGAAGGGTGGAATACAAGTTAGCACAAACACCTTAAGGGTTGATGGCGGATGGTTGATGGATATTTATGTGCGAATCTGCACCCGATATCCATCCACCATCTACCATCCACTTTTTAATGCGCTACTGCTTCCGCTTTCTTATTCTCCATTACCATGTTAGCCTTAATCCAAATGGTCAGGGAAACAACCCATACAATGGTCAGCATGGCAGACATGTCATAGGCCTCGCGTAAATAAAGAAATGCACTTGTTGCGCAGATAGATACAATTACCAGGAGGGAAACAAAGGTAGAGATCGTTTTCATGTAGCACGGTTTAGGTATGTTAAGAAATAAATTACGGATTGATCGGGGGGTTGATCAAGATATTGGTACGTAATTCAAAGGAATGGAACGATCAAAAAAACCAAAACTAAAGGGGATAATTGGAGGGTGATGTCAGGTGGAGATTGGATACAGATTGATAACACAACAAAGATTATACACAGAAGGCATAAATGCAAGTGGTTGTTGTATTTTTTTTGCTTAAACCTGAAGCATTGACCCTATGTCGCTCACGCTGAACACCTGAGGCCCAATGCTGAACGGGAAAGGCCTGTAAGCTAATACAAGCAACGGACCGGGCTTATTCCCGGGCTGGGAATCCTCCCGCACATGACCTGTGAATATCTCCAATAAATTTCGGGATTTCATCTCTGCCTTCAACACACGGCGTTCCGCGTATTCCCCCTACATTTACAGGCCCAAGAACAGACCAATAGTGATTGACATTATTTTTTGCGTAATCGTTTTCCTGGCCATTATAAAAGGCTGGAGAAGGGGTCTGCTGCTGGCTCTTTTTTCAGTTATCTGCTGCCTGGTCGGTCTGGCTGCCGCGGTAAAATTATCTGCAGTTGTAGCAGCTGATTTGGGATCAGATTTTAGCATTTCTTCCCGCTGGCTGCCCGTGGTTGCTTTTATTATTGTATTTATTGGCGTGGCCCTGCTGGTGAGATGGGCTGCAAATTTGCTTGAAAAAGCACTTAAGATGGTTTTCCTGGAATGGCTTAACAAATTAGGCGGTATACTGCTCTTTGTAATATTGTATATTTCGATTTATAGTGTTTTGCTGTTTTATGGTACGCACGCGCATATCATTTCGAAAGCAGCCATTGAATCTTCGCATATATATCCTCTCATTGCCCCCTGGGGCCCGGGAGTCATTCATTTCATAGAGAAGTTCATTCCTTTCGGCCAGGATATGTTTAAGCAACTGGAGGCCTTTTTTGATAAGATTGCACACCGAGTTCGCTGATGGTTACCAGCTGGATCTCCTTGCCGGAGAGTGTCCGGCGAGATCGGATAAGCCGGTTAAATGACTTATCGTACATTTGTAATGAAAACATTGTTAAGCTTTTGAAAGAGACGATTTTTGCGGTAAATCGTTTATTTTAGCGAATATTTATTGGAAATATTTTAATTCTGTGATGCAGTACGAGATCAAACAGGCTGATAAGTTTAGATTCATTGAAGAAGGTGATGGGCAACCCCTCGTATTGCTGCATGGGCTATTTGGCGCGCTCAGCAATTTTGTGGATCTCGTTGAATATTTCAGGAGGCACTATAAGGTGATCGTTCCAATGCTGCCTTTGTTTGAACTCGATATTTTGCATACCTCAGTTGGCGGTCTGGCTAAATTCGTCAACAGGTTCATCGAATCACGGAATTACAGGAATGTTCATCTCCTGGGCAATTCCCTGGGAGGTCATGTTGCATTGATCCATGTGCTGAAAAACCCTGAAAGGATAAAATCCATCATACTTACCGGAAGTTCGGGCCTTTTTGAAAGTGCGATGGGGGATACCTACCCGAAAAGGGGCGATTATGATTACATTAAGAAGAAAACGGAACTTACATTCTACGATCCGAAAATTGCCAGCAAGGAACTGGTGGATGAAGTATATGAAATTATCAATAACCGGATAAAAGCCATCAAGATCATTGCCCTGGCAAAGAGCGCCATCAGAAATAATTTGGGGGAGGAACTCAATCAAATCAAACAGCCAACGTTATTGATTTGGGGAAACAACGATAGTATCACACCGCCCTTTGTGGGCAGGGAGTTCCAGCGTTTGATCCCGCATAGCGAACTGCATTTTATCGATAAATGCGGTCACGCACCCATGATGGAGGTTCCGGCCGAATTCAATGAAATATTACACCAGTTTCTGACCAAATTAAACGAACCTGCAGCAGTGGCATGAGACAGATAAGATCTTATCACTAAAACCCTTGCTGTGTTAAATCAGGAAATTCTATCCCTTACCATTTCGCCACTTCATCCGGACGATAGCGTTCAGTATGCCAGAGAGGCAATGAACGATTGCCATGTTATGCATTTGCCCGTAATTCATGAAGGCAAGTTGCTGGGTACGATCAGCGATGAGAGTTTGCTGAATGCAGCAACAGACAGTATGCCACTCAGCAGGATGCAATCGTCTTTTTCCGGCGCAGCGGTTCAGGGAATTAACCATATTCTGGAGACCATTCATGTACTGAATGAATTTAATCTTTCCCTCATTCCTGTCATCAACAAGGAAAATGACTACCTGGGATCCATAACCTCTATCGAATTATTGAAAAGTGCAGGGAAATTAATCGGCACCGGAGATCCGGGCGCCCTGGTTGTGCTTGAACTGGATAAAATCAATTTCTCTTTTGCTGAAATCAGCAAACTGGTAGAGACCAATGATGCCCAGATCACGCAGCTGAATACCTATTATGACAGCGCTGCTTCCACCTTTTACATTACACTCCGGATCAATAAGCTGGAGATTTCTGATATCATCGCCACCTTCCAGCGGTATGAATACAAAATCAAATATTATTTTGGTGAAGAGCATTATGATAATGAATTGCGCAGTAATTACAATCATCTGATGAATTACCTGAGCATTTAATCCATAGCTCATATTATCCATGTAAAGACCGGGACAAATACTATGATCCGAAAACCGGAGAAATCTCTTGCACTGCTCTTTGCCATGCTCTCAATTTTTCATGGAAGGGCCATGAGTGCCCTTTCAGATATGGAACCAGTTGCCTGCATCAGGGACAGCGTTCCGATTTCAGCAACAGCGCAGCTCTTCGAGATAGGAAGGATATCCATCAGCGGCAATCGCATAACCCGCGGTTACATCATTGAAAGGGAGCTGCCATTTAAAGGAGGAGATTCCCTCTCACTGGAAGCTATTACAGAATCCTTTGCAAAGATTCGGGAACGACTCATCAATACGAGGCTCTTTAATGAGGTGGAAGTATCACTGAAAGAATTCAGGGGCTATACCATTGATATCCAGATTGACGTAAAAGAGCGTTGGTATATTTTTCCGCTGCCATACGTGCGACCGGTCGACCGCAACTTCACGGCATGGGCCGATGAGGGGTACAGTTTAAAGCGGTTCGACTATGGGTTGAAATATTCCCATTATAATTTTACCGGAAGGAATGATTTTTTGAGGATATGGCTGATCACCGGCTACATGAAGGAAGTGGAACTTGCTTACGATAAACCAAATACGGGTAAGGAGCTGAAACATGGATTCGGCGCGGGGTTTCTATATGGGGGACAAGATGAACTGGACCTGGCCACCTACCAGAATAAACAGGTGTTTGTGAACAGAGACAGTCTGCTCAATGCTGGAAAATTCATGCAGGAGCAAATGAATTTTTCGTTCAGGTATTACTACCGTCCCGGTCTCCGGACTCGCCACTTTTTGAGATTGAGTTTTAATAACGTCAAAATCGACAGCTCCGTGCTGTTATTTAATCCTGATTATTTTCTCAATAATCGCCGGAATATTTTTTATCCCGAGTTATCCTATATGATCCGTTATAATAATATTGATTATGTTCCTTATCCCACGAGGGGATTTTTCTTTGAAGGCGGTTTACTCAAACGCGGAATAAATTCTGATATGAATATGTGGCAGCTCAATGCCAGGACAAGCGAAGCTTTTTCCTTTGCACCTAAAATGTATTTTGTATCCGAAGATCTGGGGCTCTTGCGTGTTCCATTTAAACAGCCCTTTTATAACCAGCAACTCCTGGGATATAATGAATTTTACCTGCGCGGCCTGGAAAGATATGTGGTGGATGGAGTAGCTTGCATCCTGGCCCGGAATACCGTTCTGAGGGAGCTGACTCATTTCAATGTTCCGTTCCTGAGAGGTACGGCGCACGACCATATTCCGTTCCGGATCTATGCAAAAGCATATGTTGATGCAGGTTATGTATATGACAAATATTTTAATCTAAACTCGATGGTGAACAGGCCGCTTTATACGGGCGGTGTGGGCATAGATGTGGTAACTTTTTATGATTTTGTTTTCCGGGCGGAATTCAGCGTGAATCAATTCGGAGAAAAAGGAGTATTTTTTCATATTAGAAATGAGTTTTAGAAAAATTAAAAAGTAAAAATTAAAAAGTAAAAAGTAAAAAGTAAAGAATTCAGGATGAAAGTAGCTATCTATAGCAGGGTCATAGAAGAGAATGAGCGGGTTGAAGTTCAGCAGCTGCTGGATGAATTGCAGCTGCAGCAGATTCAGTCCATGATTTACAAGCCATTTTATGATCAGATCTCTTCGGTTTTCCGTTTTCCGGAAAACATTTTGCTATTCAGGGATTCCGGCCAGCTCGATGATTCTGTCGATTTCCTGATCAGCCTTGGAGGAGACGGAACCCTGCTGGATACGATTGCCCTGGTCCGCGATAAAAATATTCCGGTGATCGGCATTAATTTCGGGCGGCTGGGATTTTTGGCCAGCATCGGGAAAGGGGATATGGTAATGGCTGTAAAGGCCCTCGTTAACAGGACCTATGTTGCAGATAAAAGATCCCTGATCCATCTGGATGCGAACAAGCCACTGTTTGGCGAAGTGCCATATGGTTTGAATGAGTTTGCCATTCACAAGACCGATACCTCCCCCATGATCAGAATTCATACCTACCTGAATGGTGAATTTCTGAATACCTATTGGGCCGATGGGCTGATCGTTTCCACGCCGACCGGCTCTACGGGCTATTCTCTGAGTTGTGGCGGCCCCGTGGTATTTCCGGAATCAGGCAGTTTTGTGATTAACCCTGTGGCGCCTCATAATCTCAATGTGCGCCCCATCATCGTTCCGGATGATAATATTATTTCCTTTGAAGTGGAAGGAAGGGGGGAAAGTTTTATTTGCGCCCTGGATTCCCGCAAAGAGATTGTAGATAAAAATGTGCAGTTGGCTGTGCGAAGGGAAGCTTTCAATGTGTCTCTTGTACGCCTGAATGAGAACAATTTTTTACAAACCCTTCGAAATAAACTGTCATGGGGGCTGGACCGGCGGAATTAACATTTCACTTATAAGAAAAAAATGCTGAATACGTTATGCCAGGCATAAGAATTTGTGTTAAGCAAGGGATTATCAACTATTTTGCGGGTATGAAGCAACTATTAATCAGTGGATTAGGCATTTTTTGTTTTATTTTTCATACCTGCGCTCAGGAAAGATTTGATCCTGAAGATAAAAGCCTGGTTCATGAAGGGGAATTCGGCATTTCGCTGGGTGCCGCTCATTATTTCGGCGACCTGAATCCGGATTACCACCTTAACAGGCCCAAACCCGCATTCGGCCTGTTTTTCAGGAAGCAATTCAACGAATACGTGGCCGTCCGCGTTGCCGGGCATTTTGCCCAGGTTGGCTACTCGGATATTTATAATACGCAAAACGCATTTGAACACCGGAGGAATCTAAGTTTCAACAGCAATATCTGGGAACTTGGCGTTCAGGGAGATTTCAATTTTTTCAAATTTATACCGGGCAATGGATACCACCGTTCAACGCCCTACCTTACGTTGGGAGTCGGTATGTTCAGTTTTGATCCCTATGCTTATTATCAGGGTCAGAAAATTTACCTCAGGGAATTGGGTACGGAAGGACAAGGTTCGGTAGCTTATCCCAACCGCAAGATCTATAGTAATATAGCGGCTTATATTCCGCTGGGTGTTGGATACACATACAATATCAATCCAAAGATGAATATCGGCTTTGAAATTGTTTACAGGTTTACCACCACCGACTATCTGGATGATGTCAGCAAAACCTACGCAGGGATTAATAATTTTCCATCGCTGCCAAACGGCGACCCTTCTATCGCAGCAATTTTGCAGGACCGCTCCAATGAAACGGGTGAAACCCCGATTGGCACGGCAGGAAAACAAAGAGGATATTCCAATCAGAATGACAGTTATGTTTTTGCTGAAATCATGTTTTCTTTCAACATAACTTCCTATCGCTGCCCGACAGCTAAATAACATCCTGATCCTTAAGTAATTTGACTTAGCATCTAATCGCAGAAATTGTATACCTTCGTGCCCTTCAAAAAGGGGCATGGAGTCTTTGAAAAGCATGATAGATCCGGCACGTTTGCCCAATCATATTGCCATTATCATGGACGGTAATGGCAGATGGGCCAAAGTGCAGGGTCAGGACAGGCTGTTTGGGCATTACCATGGCGTTGAAAGCGTGCGTGATGTAGTAGAAGGTTGTGCTGAACTGGGCATAGGATATCTGAGCCTGTATGCTTTTTCCACAGAAAACTGGGACAGGCCCGCAGGGGAAGTAAGCGGATTAATGGAATTGCTTGTACAAACCATCCGAAAAGAGGTACCTACGCTCAACAAGAATAATATCCGGCTTCACGTAATTGGAAATATCGCAATGCTGCCGGATAATACCCTCGCAGCCCTCGAAGAAGCGATTCAGGAAACAGCAAAAAACACGGGGCTTAACCTCATTATGGCACTGAGTTATAGCAGTCGCTGGGAGATGGGAGAAGCCGCGAAAAACCTGGGCCGGGATGTGAAGGCAGGGAAACTGGATCCGGAATCCATTACCCAGGAATCATTCGAACAATACCTCTGTACAAGGACCTATCCCGACCCTGAACTTATGATCAGGACCAGTGGAGAGCGCCGGATCAGTAATTTTCTATTATACCAACTCGCTTATGCTGAATTATTTTTTACTCCCGTTCTCTGGCCCGATTTCCGGAAGGAAAACCTTTATGAGGCCATTCTCGATTTTCAAAGCCGTGAAAGAAGGTTTGGAAAGACCAGCGAGCAACTCAGTTCCGGGAACGCCAAACATCGCGGAAATGCCTGAGAATAAATCTGCTGTAGCGCTGATGCAGCCTCTATTTTAACAAACACTTTTAATTAATCCTCTTAATTTGCCGCTCTAAAAAACCCGCCCGGATGCAACGAAGATTTTTGACTGGTGTTTTTTTGCTTTCTATCTGCTTATTGAAGATTACGGTTGTGAGGGCGCAGGATTCGGATACCACGCATCCGGTTTCCGTTGATCCCGAATTGATGGCCCTGGAAAATGCGAAAACTCCAAAAGAATATACACTCGCCGGGATAAAAATTACAGGCAGCAAATACCTGGACCAATCTTTATTGATCTCCGTATCCGGTTTAACCATCGGCGATAAAATCATAATTCCCGGAGGCGATAATTTCAGCAAGGCCATCACCAAACTCTGGAACCAGAACCTTTTTTCCAATGTCGCCATTTATTTCACCAAGATTTCGGGCAATGACATTTATGTCGAGATCAACGTTACCGAAAGGCCGCGGCTAACAAATTTTGTATTCAAAAACGCAAGCAAAACGGAATCGGATGATCTGAAAATAAAAACCGGACTGATCAAGGGCCGGGTGATCACGGAGAACATGAAACAGACGGCCGACGAGAACATCAAGAAGTATTACGCCGACAAAGGGTTTCAGGGCGTGAAGGTGCAGATCACAGAATCGGTTGATGCGAAAACGCCCAATTCCCAAATTCTCACATTCAATATCGATAAAGGATCGAAAATACGGATCAACCAGATCAGTTTTTATGGCAATCAGGCCGTGTCCTCGCCAAGGCTGAAAAAACAATTGAAGGATACGAAAGAAGTTACGAGGTTTACCCTTTTCCCTCCGAAAGATTCCAGCTCTTATGGTATCAATAAACCGATAACACTGAAACAGTACATCGACGGTTGGGGTTTTCTTTCATTTACCCGGTCAAAGGAATTCCTGGACCCTTATTTCCGTTTCAAACTGTTCAGCTCCGCAAAGTTCAATGAAAAAAAATACGAAGACGATAAGGATAAATTACTTGACTTCTACAATTCAATGGGATACCGTGACGCTACGATCGTTTCGGACACTACCTATTACAACAGCAAGAACCAATTGAATATCGGCATCAAGGTGGACGAAGGTCATAAATATTATTTCGGTAATGTGGTGTGGAAAGGAAATACCAAATATTCGGATTCGATCCTTTCACTAATCCTCGGGATAAAAAAGGGGGATGTATATAATCTCGATATCCTCAATAAAAAACTGGGCAGGCAGGTTACGCAGGAAGGCGGTGGTATCAGCGACCTTTACCTTGATGACGGCTACCTTTTTTTTCGTGTAGATCCGGTAGAGACCGCTGTTTATAATGACACTATTGATTTCGAGATCCGCATGACGGAGGGACCGCAGGCGACGATCAAAAACGTTACCATTGCAGGAAATGAAAAGACGAAAGAATACGTCATTCGCCGGGAGCTCCGGACAATTCCGGGAGAAAAATTCAGCCGACAGGATATCATCCGTTCGACCCGGGATATCGTAAACCTGGGATTTTTTAACCAGGAAAAGGTGGTACCAACTCCCGTTCCTAACCAGGAGGATGGAACTGTGGATATCAACTGGTCGGTGGAAGAAAAGTCAGCTGACCAGCTCGAACTGTCTGCCGGTTGGGGAGGAGGTATCGGCATAACCGGGACAGTCGGTATTTCCTTCAATAATTTTTCAATAAATAATATCTGGAAAAAATCTGCCTGGGATCCTTTACCTACAGGTGACGGACAAAAACTCAGCCTGCGTGTTCAGGCAAATGGCCGGGCGTACCAATCCTATAATCTTTCGTTCACGGAACCCTGGCTGGGAGGGAAAAAGAGAAACTCTCTAACCGTAAGTTTATACCGCAGCGCCTTCCGGACAGGCGGATATAATTACACCACGGCAAAGTATGCATTCAGCGATACGAATTCTTTAAAGAATTTCGGTGCCGTGGTTGCGCTGGGTAAACAGTTGAGATGGCCGGACGATTATTTTACACTCACTTATTCCCTGAATTATACGCAGTATGATCTGACCAACTATTCCCTTTTCTCGCCGACATTCAGAAACGGTTATTCCACAAATCTTAGTTTTAAGCTGATGCTGGCAAGGTATTCCCTTGATCAGCCTATTTATCCGAGGAGCGGATCTAATTTCTTTGTCAGTGTGCAGGCCACACCGCCCTATTCGGCGTTTAATAAAAGCTTTACGGATTACCAGAATTTCCAATTGCCGGAATACACGAAATGGAGGATGAACAGCGAATGGTATATTCCCATCGGAAAAGCGATGGGCGCTGACAAGAGCCGTCAGTTTGTATTATACGCAGCGATGAAGTATGGATTTATGGGTAGATACACAAGTAAGCTCGATTATGCGCCATTTGAAAGGTTCCAGCTTGGAGATGCGGGGCTCACAAATAACTTTGGGTTACTTGGATATGATATCATTTCACAACGTGGATATCCGGTTTACCAGAATTCAGATCCCCGTGTAAATCCGGACCAGCAGACCGCTTCGCAGTTCTTCATCATGTTTAATAAATACACGCTCGAGCTGCGGTATCCTTTCACTACGAATCCAAGCAGCACGATATACGGCGAAGCATTCTTTGAAGCGGCTAACGGATGGTATGATTATAAGGATTATAACCCCTTCCGGCTTCGCCGGGATGCGGGCGTGGGCCTTCGCTTTTTCCTGCCGATGTTTGGGTTGCTTGGGTTTGATTATGGCATCGGGCTTGACCGCATTCAAAATGGTTCCCTTAAAGGAGCATCCCGCTTTACCTTTATGCTCGGTGTAGAACCTCAATAATCCACACTTAAATCAAATGATATGAGAAAAATACTTTTGTGCTTCCTCTTTGCTTTGGGCTCCTTTTCCATAGCTGCCGCGCAGCACTTTGCCGTAGTGGATACCAAGTACATCCTGGAAAAAATTCCGGAGTACAAACAGGCTCAGAAGCAACTGGATCAAACAAGCGCCCAATGGCAGAAGGAAATAGACGATAAACAAGCCGTATTGGATAAAATGTACAAGGATTATGAAGGGGAGCAGGTTATGCTAAGTGAAGACCTCAAGAAAAAAAGAGAGGACGAACTATTTAACCATGAAAAAGAAGTTCGGGATCTCCAGCGCAAACGATTTGGATTCGAGGGAGATCTCTTCAAAAAACGGCAGGAACTCATCAAACCCGTGCAGGACAAGGTTTATGACGCCATTCAAAAACTTGCCGTTAACAGGATGTACGACATTATTTTGGATAAAAGTGAAGGAATTACTGTTATCTTTGCCGACCCTAAGCTGGATAAGAGCGATGATGTACTAAAATTATTGGGGGTAAAATAATCCGTATTGATTAATTCTCAACATTCAACTATTAACAAAAACAAAGAAAACTAAAAGCAATTATGAAAAGAATTGTTATCATTGTAGTAGTCGCAAGCAGTTGCCTTTTTGGCGCCACCCCCTTGCATGCCCAAACCAAAATGGGTTATATCAGCCTGAGTGAACTCATCGCAGCCATGCCCGAGTACAAGAAAGCAGACACTTCCATGGTGGATTACCAGACGGCCCTGAACCAGAATTTCGACGAAATGAAAAGCGAATTCAATGAAAAGGACAGCCTGCTTTCTTCCAAAGACACAGTAAAATATACAAAGGCACAGATCGAAATAAAAAGAAAACAACTCGGAGAACTTTACCTGAAATTGCAGGGATACCAGCAGCAGGCCAGCCAGTTGTACCAGCAGAAGCAGCAGGAATTGATGGCGCCCATTCAGAAAAGGGCCCAGGAAACAGTTCAGCAGGTTGCAAAGGAAAATGGATATACGTATGTGTTTTTGAAGGATGCCCTGATCGTTTCACCGCCCGCCGAGGATTTGCTTCCGATCGTAAAGAAGAAGCTTGGATTGAAATGATTTTGACATAAAAAAATGAGAAACCATCCGGTCTCCGACAGGATGGTTTTTTTATTTTTTATTTTTTACTTTTTACTTTTGAATTATGTCTTCCGAATATCCGATTGCTGTATTTGATTCCGGTTACGGGGGGCTCACCGTTTTACAATCGATTGTAAAAAAATTGCCGGAATATGATTTCATTTATCTCGGCGATAATGCCCGCGCTCCTTATGGTAACCGGTCGTTCCAGACGGTATATCAGTACACCCGGGAATGTGTGCAATGGTTTTTTTCAAAGGGCTGTCCCCTGGTGATTCTAGCCTGCAATACCGCATCTGCAAAAGCATTGCGCACGATCCAGCAGCACGATCTTATAGACAGCGGAACCCCGAACCGCGTACTCGGGGTCATCAGGCCAACAACGGAGATAACAGGCAGGTTTACCAAAACCGGTCATGTAGGCATACTGGCTACGCAGGGAACCGTGAATTCCAATTCCTATCCGATAGAGATACAGAAATTTTTCCCGGAACTGAAAGTATATCAGCAGGCTTGTCCAATGTGGGTCCCGCTGATTGAAAATAATGAACATCAGGGCAGCGGGGCGGATTTTTTTATAAAGAAATATGCTGATGCCCTGCTGGGCCAATCAGCCTTAATCGATACTATATTGCTGGGCTGCACCCATTATCCCCTGCTCTTGAATAAACTCGCTGCCTGTTTACCGGGTACGGTCAGCCTGATCGCCCAGGGAGATATCGTGGCCGAAAGCCTGGCCGCTTACCTGGCACGGCATAAAGAAATAGAAGTTCGCTGCAGTAAGAAAGCTAAAGTATCTTTCTATACGACGGATTCAGCAGAGGATTTTGACAGGCACGCCGGAATATTCTATGGCAGTGAAATTCATTCAGAAGAAGTATTTTTGTAAACGACAACGTTTGCGTTCCTGACCTATAAGCCTTCCCCATGATAAAATCAAATCCCGTTCTTTTTTTAGCGGCGGCGTTCCTATTTTTTCTGGGATCCTGCACAAAAGAATTTAGTCAGGAAAATCCTGTTCAGCAACAGCAGGGCCCAGGAAATTTTTATGCTACTATTAATGGCGCATCCTGGGAAGCCGATAGCGCCCAGGTGGCAATTGTTGATGATTCCGGGATCGTTACCATTACCGGGATAAGTAGATCCATGGAGGAGATTTCCATGGTCCTGCCCGGATTCCTGAATGGTGTTTATGCCGTTAATGGCCAATCCCCCGGCTATGCGCTTTTTGCCTTCCTCCAGGGAACTTCCGTTGATCCATTTCTTTCCAATGGAAGCACGGACGCTTCAAAGGCAGGAGGAACGGTTACAATTACCAACATAGATACTGTCAATCATACAGTTTCCGGCACTTTTCAATTCAAACTGTACCGGGTCTCCGATATGATTACCGAAACGGTTACGGGAGGTGTGTTCAATAAAGTGTCCTATATCAGTGCTGGTTCAATTCCTCCGGTAATACCGCCACCAGGACAAAATTCTGACACCCTGGTCGCCAGTGTAAATACGGTAAGCTGGACTGCCGCGCAGGTGGTTACGACAAATCAATCGGGCTTGCTGGTTATCGCGGGCACATCACCGGATGCGCAAGAGACCCTGGGCCTCTATATGCCTTCATCCATTACAGCGGGAACCTACACCCTGGATTTTAACACGGGTATCTATTTGGCCTCATATAGCCCGGACCCCCTGACCTTACTGGTTGCCCAGGGTAATGGCAGCCTTACCGTTATATCGAATGACACGGTAAACAAGCGTATAATCGGACGATTTAATTTTGTTGGTGTTTCGCAGACCAACAACAGTTCGGCCAATATTACGAATGGATATTTCTCCGTGAGCTACTGAGAAAACTTGCCGATTGTTGGCCAGCATCCGGGAATTATTTACCTTTGCCTCCCTTTCAGCAACGGAAACCGGCCACGCCGGAATTTGAGTAGGGAACTGGCTGTGTTCCAGGTATTTATGCAGGCTAAAAAATTATAATCATGAAACGTACATTTCAACCGCACACCCGCCGCCGTAAAACCGTTCACGGTTTCAGAAAACGTATGGAAACGGCCAATGGCCGCAAGGTTCTGGCAAGCCGTCGTGCTAAAGGCCGTGTAAAACTCACGGTTTCCGATGAACATAAAGCCAAATAAATAATACCAGGAAGTCCTGAATATCTTTAGCCCCGGAAATCCGGGGCTATTTAATTTTGCAAATGAAATGGCAGATAGCAAGCTATATTCACTGGGGAGAGCGGAACGGCTGAAAAGCAGGAAACTGATTGACGGCCTATTTGATCATGGCAGTAAAATGACGGTTTTCCCTTTCCGGATCATGTATCAGGTATGCCAGGGAAAAGCCGGATTGCAAGCCGGGTTTACCGTAAGCTCCAGGAATTTTCCACGCGCGCCCGACAGAAATCTTATCAAACGCCTTAGCCGCGAGTGCTACCGCTTACAAAAAAATACGCTGCAGAAAATGCTGAATGAAACCGGGCAGCATGCAATTGTGTTTTTTATGTATACCGGGAAGGAAATTCCGGATCTCGGCCAGGTGCGGAACAGTATCGGGCTTATTTTAGATAAACTGGTAAAGCAATTGCATGAAGGGAATTCTTCAAATAATTAGTTTGCCCCTGATCGGCCTGATCCGGCTCTATCAATGGATACTTTCCCCCTGGCTCGGACCGAAATGCCGGTTTACGCCCAGTTGCTCGCAATATGCCATTGAAGCTTTCAGGAAATATGGATTGTTTAAAGGCGGTTGGATGGCGATACGCCGCATTTTACGCTGCCATCCCTGGGGTGGCAGTGGCCATGATCCTCTCCCCTGACAAGCCTCTTTTACTTTTTAATTTTTACTTTTGATTTTCTTTATAAGTAGCCATCCCCGTTAGTTTATCAATAATTTCCCGCATCTCGGAAAGATTGTAGAATTTATAAATTTCCGGAACGGAGCCCGCATCAAAGGAAGAAGGGACAGGAGTAAAAGGCCCGAATACTTTGGCCCTGGTATTTTCCGACAGCTTCACAATCTTTCCGGGAGCAATAAAATAATTTTTATTTGCTGCGGAAACATTTTCATTTCTTACCAATTTATTCAGGCTGTCCAGATTCTCTTTCAGCTGATCCTGAGTCAACCGCGTCTGGGCTACCTCACCCACGTGCAGCATGCTGCCAACAACGGTATCGGTTTTGAGATTGGCAATATAATATCCGTCTTCTGTTGCCTCCAGCGTGTACTTCCCGTTGGGATCCTGTATGTTTAGCTTCACAGGGCCGGATCCCGAAAAACTCAATTCTTTTTCCTGCTGGGTTGTGCCTTCCTTATCATTAATCACAATATTTTTCTGTGATTCATCCACCCGTATGGGGCTATTTGAATATACCAGGATTTTTTTTACATGGGAAGTGCAGGAGCTAAAAAGAAAAGCGGCTGAAAGCAGGAGTACAATTGATTTTTTCATGAGCTGTGTTTTTAAAAAGGAATCCCGGTAAGGGGTACCGGGATTATGATTTAGGAAGAATTATTTAATCATCATGATTTATAAAGATGCTTCATATTTCTTATTCACTTCTTTCCAATTAATCACATTCCAGAATGCACCGAGATATTCCGCCCGGCGGTTCTGGTATTTCAGGTAGTATGCATGTTCCCAGACGTCGATGCCCAGGATAGGAGTTCCTTTTACTTCCGCCACATCCATCAGGGGATTGTCCTGATTTGGAGTTGATGAAACCACCAGCTTACCGTCCTGTTCAACCAGCCATGCCCAACCGCTTCCGAAGCGGCCGGTTGCAGCCTGTGTAAATTTTTCCTTAAATCCGTCAAACGAGCCGAAGTCAGCGGCAATGGATTCGGCGAGTTTGCCTGAGGGCTTGCCGCCTGCATGGGGAGCCAGAATCTCCCAAAAAAAACTGTGGTTCCAATGACCTCCTCCGTTATTACGAATGGCCGGAGAAAGGGATCCGGCCGCTTTTACCAGGTCCTCCAGAGATTTGTTTTCGTTGGGCGAGCCGGCAACTGCCTTATTCAGATTGTCTACGTATGCCTGATGGTGTTTGTCGTGATGAATCTGCATCGTCAATGCATCAATATGCGGCTCAAGCGCAGCCGGTGCGTAAGGAAGTGCAGGTAAAGTAAATGCCATAACTATTGTTTTTTAATGAATTGAAATCCGCTTCCCCTTTTAGGGATAACAAAATTAGGGATCAAAGGTTGATTACTCAAAACTAATGCCGTGAAACAAGTACATTTGAAAAAAAGCCGGTGATGCAAAAATTGATGCTTGTTTTCCTGCTTGCCCTGACGGGAAATTATCAATCGGGCGACAACCAATTGACAGCAGAAGAAAAAAAAGATGGTTGGATTTTGCTATTTGACGGGAAATCCACGGCTAACTGGAGAACATACAAAAACCTGCCCGAGAATAGTTGGGAAATAGTAAACGGACAACTGCATTGTAAATCGGATCAGGAGGGCGTCACGCATCGTGCTGATCTGGTAACAAAAAATAAATACAGCAGTTTTGAAATTCAGGTGGACTGGAAGCTGTCCGGGGCTTCCAATAGCGGCTTGCTTTATCATGTTCAGGAAATTAAACCCGGTTCCTATGAAACGGGACCCGAATATCAAATGATCGACGATCGTGGTTATGGCGGAAAGCTGGAAGACTGGCAAAAATCGGGAGCGGACTATGCAATGCATCCACCTTCTTCTCTTGCTTCAAAACCTGCCGGAGAATATAATCA
>JANWIY010000062.1 GCA_025449645.1 Chitinophagaceae bacterium
GCAGCGGCCGGCTTCCCGCCCAGGATAGAAAACTGATTGTCCCAAACGCAAATTTCAAACTAACGCTTACCTATCGGAACGGGATCGTGGCCCAAATCGACGGCAAACCCTTTGTCCAAAGTGAAAATGGGCTAAGTTTAACCGGCCTTATCGACTCCCCGGTCATTCTTGATCCGCGGGAAGATACGCAGACCGGCACGATAATCATTGAATTCAACCCACTCGGAGCCTATCGTTTATTTCGCTTATCGTATGCCGAGGTCACCAATCAAATAGTGGAGATGGCGGACCTGATCGGCAGCCGCGCAGCGGGGCTTCAGTCACAACTTGCCGAGGCAGGTGCCCTAAATTTGAAATTGCAACTCCTGCAGAACTATCTGATCCATCGGTTGGAAAAAGCCACCCCCGACCCTATATATGACTTTTGCATCAATCGCATAATGGACTCCAAAGGCCTGATCACCGTGGCAAAACTTGAAAAAGAAACCGGCTACAGTTCGAGATGGCTGAATAGGAAATTTTCGGAACATTTGGGTACAGGGCCCAAAAATCTTTCCGAAATAGTCCGGTTCAAACAATTTTACCAGGCGTATTCCACCGGCATAAGATTGCAAAACTTAAAAGAATACATTTACGAATATTACTACGACCAATCTCATTTCCTCAGGGCATTTAAAAGATTTACCGGCTGCACTCCGACCGACCTCCAAAACAGCATGAACGAACTCGCCGCCAAACATTATACGAGTTGAGTTCCGATTCGTACAATACTTACGGTTATCACCAATATATCTTTGTTTAAAAAACAAACAAAATGGGAAACGACAATTTCAACAGCAGTATCTCTGTGCAAATCAGCGCAAACGAGGCTATCGAAAAGATCAGCAATGTACCCCAGTGGTGGGGAGTAACTTTTACCGGAAGCTCGGAAAAACAAAACGATACCTTTACCGTCAAGATGACCGGGGATTCCTTCTTCAACTTTACCGTAACGGAATTAGTTCCAGGTAAAAGGGTTGTCTGGTTGGTCACCGATTGTCATATGCCCTGGTATTCGGACAAGAAAGAATGGGCCGGCACCAGATTGATTTTTGATCTCCATGAACATGACGGCGTTACGGAGGTGAAGTTCACGCATGAAGGTCTTACCCCGGCCGTGGAATGCTACAAGGACTGCGAACCCGGATGGACCCACTGGATCCAAACAAGCTTATTTTCGTATTTGACCAACGGGAAGGGTGTTTTTAGACCGCCAACCAAGTGACGGTTTCCCAACCTCAGCCTTCCAGAAAAATTATTACCGTTTGATTTTCAACCAGTAGAAGCCCTGTTCTTAGCAAATCTCAAAAAAACATTTGCGCAAGCAATTGCTTGCATATATATTTGCAAGTAAATGCTTGCGTTTTATGAAAGCACGAAGGGACGTATACCAGGCAATAGCAGACCCCACCCGCAGGGGCATCATCGACATGCTGGCCGCAGGTCCATACAATGTAAACACCATTGCCGAAAATTTCGACATGAGCAGACAGGCAGTATCGCTGCATGTCAAGATATTGATCGACTGCGGACTGATCATCATAAGACAAACGGGAAGGGACCGGTATTGCGAAGCGCAATTCGATCAACTGGGCGAGGTAGCTGTCTGGATAGACCAGTATCGCCGGCATTGGGATAGCAAGCTGGATGCCCTTGAAACTTATCTGGAAAAACTAAAAAAACAAAGGTATGGAAATCAGAAGTAACACAAGCGACCGCGAGCTGCTGCTCACCAGAACGCTGAACGCACCTGTAAACCTGGTGTGGGAAGCATGGACGAAACCGGAACACCTGGCAAACTGGTGGGGACCGAATGGATTTACCAATACGATATCGGATATGGATGTAAAACCCGGCGGCGCCTTCAATCTCATTATGCACGGACCCGATGGCACGGACTATGACAACCAGAGCATGTATATGGAGGTAGTGCCGCTTAAAAAAATTGTATTTGAGCACAAGACGTACCCGCATATCGTATTTACGATCGACTTTGAAGCGCAGGGGGATAAGACGCTGCTGCGCTGGCATATGCTCTTCGATTCGGCAGAAATACTGGCGGATGTGGCCAGGAAGCATGGGGCAATAGAAGGCCAGAAACAGAATGTGGAAAAACTTATCCATTATCTTGAAACGATCAAATTCAGATGAATTCCTGGCAGATAGCCTGGTCAGATAAAATGCCTAATTTTGGCTCCCCGAACCATAAAATCTAGGTATGAGCAATCCAAAAACAATAACCATTGCTACAAACAGCAAAAGTCCGCTAACCGTTAATCGCTTAGGCTATGGAACCATGCGGCTTACCGGCCCCGAAATTTACGGCGAACCTCAAAACCGGCCCGAGGCCTTGCAGATTTTAAAGAAAGCGATAGACAGCGGTGTTAACTTTATCGATACGGCGGATTATTACGGTGAAGATGTAACCAATCGTTTGATAGCGGAGGCATTATATCCCTATCCCGACGATCTGGTCATTTGCACGAAAGTCGGCGGCGCGCGCAAGCCCGATAAAAGCTGGATTCCCTTTAACAAACCTGAAAATCTGCGTACCAGCATTGAAAATAACCTGCGTACGCTGAAGATCGATCGGGTAACGCTGGTACATTTCAGGGCAATTGGCGGCACCATGCATTTTGAGCAGTCCATGGAAGCCATGTTCAAAATGCAGCAGGAAGGCAAAATATTGCATGTCGGGGTAAGCAATGTCACCAGGGAAAATCTGGTTACAGCCATGAAAATGGGCGAAATTGCCACCGTAGAAAATATGTACGGTCACGCACAACGGACCACGCATAAAGCGGGATATATGGAAAGCAACGGAGGCGAAGAAGTGCTGGATATATGCGAAAAAAATGGGATTCCGTTGGTGCCCTATTTCTCGCTGGTCCTGTCTATGCCAAAAAAAGATGTCCGTATCGTTGAGATCGCCAAAAAATACGGGATAAATGAAGTGCAGGCAAATATTGCATGGCTGCTGCATAAATCGCCCTGGATCCTGCCTATTCCGGGCACTTCATCCCTGGTACATTTCCAGGAAAATATGCTGTCGGCCAACATCAGGCTGACGAAAGAAGATATGCAGTTGTTGGAGTAATAAGGTTGCTACGGAAACACTTACAGCACCGTGACTCTAATTCGTTTTTCAACACCTTCGCCTGGTTTGCATGGACAATTTTCAAGGTCTGCGCGGTGATCATGACAAAAGCAATCCCCGCCACGATGAATAGTCCTGAAAACAGTTGCCCTATTTGGAGCGGCTCGTGATAAGGGAACTTTGCCAGGACCACCTTTGCAAAGAAAAGCCATGCCGCCGGAAGCGCGAGAAGTGCCGAAATAAAGAGGAGGACCAAAAATCCTTTACTCAACAAATAGAACAGTACGCCTTCGCTGGCGCCCAGCACTTTCCGGATGCTTACTTCCTTTACCCGCCGTTCCATCGTATAGATGACCATGCCGAACAGGCCGAGCGAAGAAATACATATCGCGAGCAGGGCAAAAAAACCGACCACCTCTAACATCACCGAAAACTGCCGGTAGGCATGTTCGATCTGGTCGTCATAAAATTGCGCGTCAAGCGGGTGTACCTTGTCGATTTGTTTCCACAACCCTTCAATACTCGCCATCGTGGCGGGTAGATTGTCGGAACTGATCTTTACATTCACATAACCTCCTGGTTCAGCCGAATACCGCAACGCTGTCGGATCGATCTCGCTTACCACGGTCCCGTAATGAAAATCTTTTAACACTCCCACGATCGTCAGCATCTTCCTGTCAATGACGACCACTTCGCCAATCGCTTTTGCTGGATTGCTATGCCCGATATGAAAGCGCTTGACCAGGCGTTCATTCACGATTATCTCCGTTTCAGGCGCATCCTTGGGGTGGTGTGTAAAATTGCGGCCGGCCAAAAACGTATACTTATGAAGGGGCAAATAGTTCTCGTCAATGAAGTTCATATCGACCGACGCTGAATCCATCGGGTCCCGATATTTTATGTTGGTACCGTAGAGCGACCCGAGACTGCTTACGATCAGCGACCTCGAAATCATTTTTACCGCGGGCAGCTCAGCAAGCTCCCTTGAAAAAACCTCGTCACTATTGCCCTGCATACGGATATTCAGAACATTCGGGGTAGTAAACCCGAGATCGAACCGCAAAAAAACTTTGTATTGCTGGTAGTATCGCACACAGTATCTAATTAGGAAGTTTCACCACCTGTGATTTCCTTTTGTAATGGCTGTACCAAGTCGAAGCATTTTTATAAATCGCATTCGTAAATTTTGAATAACAGAAATCACGTACAATAAAATATTCAAACAGAATAAAGTCATTTTGATAAGATGCTGGAATCAAAATTCTGAATCGAATTTCCTGCAATGGCAGCTTCCGGGAGGCCCAGGACTACCTGCTGCAACGGGTGGAAGAATTGAATAGAAGGGAGGCTGCAGCCGGGCAGGAAAGTCCTGCGGTCAGGCTGGAAGCGGAACGCAAAGCCCTCTATACTTACCCCTGCCGCATGGAGTGCTTTGCAGCAGAGAATCACCGGGTGGATAAGTTAAGTAGCCTTTTTCAGTTCGCGAATGTGAATGTGTATAATTTTTGCTATTTTTACACATAAATTTAATTTTATGCGTACTAATATTGAATTGGATGATGTTCTTGTAAAGCAAGCCATTAAACTCAGCAAGCTCAAGACTAAAAGAGAGGTCGTACAGGAGGCCCTAAAGAGTTATGTTGCATCCATGAAGAAAAAGGAATTGCTGAATCTGAAAGGTCGGGTCTCATGGGAGGGGAATTTAAAAGAGATGCGTAGTATATGAACGAGCCCCTGATATTTGACACTTCAGTCTGGATTGATTTCTTAAAGAATAAAAGCAACCCTGAAACTGATCTGCTTACATCTTATATTGAGCAGGACGATCAAGTATTGTTAATTCCAACCATTTTGCAGGAAGTATTGCAGGGAATTCGAGAGGACAAGCAATACACACACATTAAGGAAATATTTTCTTATTTTACTGTATTGCAAATTCCGCCGGTCCAGGCCGCTATAGGCACTGCTGAGTTATATAGAGGACTGCGTAAAAAAGGGCTGACCATTCGTAAAAGTAATGATTGTTTGATTGCCTTTTACGCTATTGAATTCTCCACGCCTCTTGCCCATCTAGACAGTGATTTTGAACTTATTTGTAAACATTCAAAGCTCAAAACATGGCATCCTCAATCATGATAGAACAGGATTCGAACCACAAAAACCCGCTCTGGAAGCGGGTTTCGTAAAATTCAGTGAAAAAAGGTCGTCCTGCCTGTACAATTTTCGAAATCATTTTTGATGGATTTGAGGCGTTTAGCAAACCTAGCGATCTGAAAACGAATGTTTTGGATAGTTTTTCATTTTGGTAGGTTTTTGACCGGACAATTGAGACATTATGCTAATATGGCCTCCTCCCTTTTAAAAAAGGAATTTCCGAAAATCCATTGTTACCATTTTGGTAACATTTTGTATATTTGTCCATGCGAGTAATTGCGGCCAAGACCTTGAGAGAATTTTGGGAGGCTTACCCTGTGGCGAAGGAGGCACTTTTGGCGTGGTACGAGGAAGCAGAAGCGGCACAGTGGAATAATCTGAATGAATCGAAGCAGCAATATCGCAGCGCTTCAATTTTAACGGATAAAAGAGTGGTCTTTAATATCCATGGAAATAGCTACCGCTTAATCGTAGATATTGAATATCGATTGAAAATTGTGTTTATAATTTGGTTCGGGATGCACAAACAATATGACAAAATCGATGCAAAAAAAATAAGATATGGTAAAGCCAATAAAAAATAAAAAGCAATATGAGGATGCTCTTACGCACGTTTACGAACTAATGCAAAAGAATCTCAAGCCGGAGTCGAAAGAATCCGATGAACTTGAAGTATTGTCTATCCTTATTAAGGAGTATGAACTTGAGCATTATCCTATGCCAAAGCCGTCTCCGCTCGAAGCAATCAAATTTCGAATTGAGCAAATGGGTATGTCGGAAGTTGAGCTTTCTCAAATATTAGGAGCTCGCTCACGAAAATCAGAAATCTTAACTGGCAAAAGAAAGCTTAGTCTCGCCATGATTCGAAAGCTTAATGAGGTATTGCATATACCTGCGGAAGTTTTGATCCAAGCCTATTGAAAGGGAAGGCCTTTGACAAACTACTGGTGGAAAAAACTGAAATATTGTACGAGAGGTTGAATGCTATTCTGTGTTTATTAATCATGATTATTTTCCATGAATAATTTTTGCACTTCAGCAATGCTTTTTTTGATGTTGATCTTTGGTCCCTCTATCCTTAGAGGTCAGCAGAATCACCCATCAAGTGAAATATTATCACAAAGCCAGGTGTCGGCGACCATTACTAATTCAGTGAAAAGGCAGTTTGGCATCAACTTTCCGATCATACGGGTCTACAAGTATGTCGACCGCTCGGGAAAGTATTTTTGTGTATTGACCGAAAAGCTCGATTCCCTTTTTACGGGTGAGGAAGGGAAGTATGACACTTTACATCTTGCCATTCGTGCAATTGACCTGAGGGAAGACTCTGGGAAACTAATGAAAGTTTGGGAAATAAATGATCATGCTATCCGTGATTCGAAGATTGAAGTTGTTGAGCAGTCTATGTGGTTTTGGACAAAATATATAGAATTTAATGACTTTGATGGCGACGGAGTGATTGAGCCGATCATCGTTTACGGAACCCATAGTGATAGCGACCTAGCTAGTGGGAGGGTAAAATGTATGGTAATTTATTGCCGAAGGATACAAAAGGAACCCTGGGTACAGGTTTGGGACAAACCACATCCACGGGGCTGCCGGGAATATTGGATGGAACCGACGTAATCAAAAAATTAGACGGGGAAAGCCGCGTCATTGATGGAGTTACCGTCGAGTTTATTTATACCCCGGAATCCGAGGCGCCTGCCGAGATGATGTTTTATTTTCCTCAGTTCAAGGCATTCTGCCAGGCCGAGGATATCAGTCATACTTTACACAATCTTTATACTTTGCGCGGTGCCAAGGTAAGGAACGGGCAGAAGTGGAGTGAATACATTGATCTGGCTATTCAAAAGTGGGGCGGGGATGTAGAAGTTTCGTTTGGCTCGCATCACTGGCCGACCTGGGGTAAAGATACTATCAATGCCTACTGGAAAAGCCAGAGAGATTTATACCGCTTTATTCATGATCAAACTTTGCGGCTGGCAAACAATGGCTATACGCCCCTAGAGATCGCCAACATGATCAAGCTGCCTGAAAGTCTGATAAGCATTTTTACAATAGGGGCTATTACGGATCGGTAAGCCACAATGTAAAGGCACAGTACGACCTTTATTTTGGCTGGTTCGATGGCAACCCGGCTCATTTGGACGAATTATCGCCGGAAGAGGCAGGGAAAAAATATGTGGAGTTTATGGGCGGCGCCGCCAGCCTGTTGGCAAAGGCCAAAAAATCGTATGATGCCGGAGAATATCGATGGGTTGCACAGGTCGTTAATCACCTTGTTTTTGCTGACCCGACCAATAAAGATGCCCGGAACCTTTTGGCAGATGCTTACGAACAATTGGGATACCAGGCCGAATCAGGCCCGTGGAGAAATTTTTATTTGTCCGGTGCCAAAGAGTTGAGGGAAGGGGTAAAGGTTTTGCCCTCGCCAAATACAGCCGGGCCTGATATGGTGCGCGGAATGTCTACCACGCTTTTCTTCAATTATCTAGCGATGCGGTTCAAAGGAACCGAGTCGGCTGCCGCCGCCATGAAATACAATTTTGAGATCATTATGCCAGATGTCAAAGAAAAGGTAGCATTGATCGTCGAAAATGGCGTGGCCAATCCAAGAATCGGGGGTAATCTGACAGAAGGGATAACTGCTACTATTACTATCAATAGGAAAGATCTTGACCGAATTAGCCTGGGTGAAGCGTCTTTCGACGACCTTACCAAGAATGGCACAATAAGTATCGAAGGTGACAAAAGTGCTTTTACGAATTTCCTGGGCGAGATTGACAAATTTGATTTTTGGTTCCATATTGTTGAGCCCTGATCAGATTGCCTGCTTTCCGAACATGATGCATTTGTAGCCATCGCTAATAAGGCTTCAGCAGCTCACATCACATCACAGGCCAATAATTTGTGTGTATCTTGATCGTCCACGGGAAAAAGACCGATAGATGGATGCGAGGAAATTTAAATAGACCTGCCTTTCTTATTCTGATTCTGTTCCTTTTTTTTGTTCAGCATATCTAAAAGCTGCTGCATCTTGTCCTTTTCACGCAATTCTCTATCCTGGATTTGATTTTGCGAAAAAGCTCTAACATGCTCATCGATTCGATGGACGGCTTGTGCCGGCGTGAGTTCAATAAGCATGACAGGCTCAATAGAATTTTCCAACCCGTCTATATCAAGTATTTGGGATAAAACAATTCTTTTGTCATTCGTCGGAAATTTCTCTTTGTAAAAGTCCAACATCTGACCGAAAGAGAACCTTTCCAGCAATACAGCGATATCTACATAGTCTTTCTTTTCCTTCCGGTGACAAACCGAATCCAATTTGAACGCGGCAATATCTTCCAAGCTAGCCAATCGAATACCGTCTTCCTGAATCGCCGGCCGAATAAATTTTACAGCCCAATTATAAATATCGAGTTTACGTACATCATCCGAACCACCCGGCATTGGCAGACTGAAACTAAAGCCTTGCCTTGTCTCGTTCAGAAAAACAACCTCCGGATTATAGTTAAGAATGGCATTTTTAACCTCTATTATATCAAAGGAGCGATCCGTAAAAAAATCTAGATCCTCCGATTTTCGATGCCCAATCTGAAGAGAAAGAGAAGTTCCTCCGACGAGTGAAAAACCGGATAATTGGGGAAATTGACAAAAATCAATGAGAACTTTGTAAAGAGGTGGATCAATCGTGTTTAAGTGTACCATAAGACTTAAAATCTTGCAAAGGAAGTCCAAGCAGGGTGTGGGCCAAATAAAGTCCTGGGCGGTTAAGATATTTATTAGACTTCAAGATATTTCCAGCTTCATCTTTCCCATAAAAAACCACCAAAGAAAGAACGTCATCTAAAGTACCTCTTTCAAACATCCTGGAAATGATAAACCGCTTGTCCCTTGAAAAATCAAGGTTTTCCCGTTTCACGTCCCAAAACGCGTATCCGGGCAGAGGTAATTTATTTTCGGCACCGTTCATTTCTCAAATTTAGCAATTTTTTTCGTTGTATTGAATAATAAAGTCGGTTGTTTGGTTGATAATCCGCTGCTATCAAGACGCTTAAGTAGAACTCCTACCGGCATAATGGTGAAGACGAAGCGTTGCTTCCTGTTGTCAGGAATTCCAAGGATAGGCAGGTTTTTGCTCGAAAGAGAGAGGAAAAAGACAAATCTGAGCAGGTCATATATTATCGTGTTACCCAAAAGTTGAACAGTGAGCCGTAACCCAATGCAAGAGCCTAAGTTGATCCGGGGCCAAGCGCTCGACACAATAATATTTGACCTGCGAACGCCAAGGCCGCGCTGAAGCCGGAGGTTGTTCTCCCGCCCATCGGCCGCGGCCGCCTGATCGGAGGCCCCACTCCCCCTATGGGTGACCTTTTTTCGATGCGGGACGCAGTGTGTCCCGCATCTTTTTTCGGATGAGCTGTCGCAGCCGATAAGCGTAAGTTGATGGCCAGGAATCCTGCAAAGCTTTGGCGCTTCGCATTGCGTAC
>JANWIY010000063.1 GCA_025449645.1 Chitinophagaceae bacterium
ATAAGGCCAAGAAAGCGATTGGGAGCAAGGAAACGGTCTTAAAGAACAAGAAAGAAGAACTCGATAAGATCATCGCAGCTACCGAAAAAGAAGAACGCCATTTTGCCAAACTGTCTTCCGAAGCAAGAGAAAAAATAGAACCCCGTTTATTGCATTCATACGATCGCATCCGCACGAATTACCGCAACGGCCTGGCCGTTGTGCCGGTTGTCAGAGATGCGTGTGGCGGATGTTTCAATGCTATACCTCCCCAGCGTCAAAGTGAAATCCGCCAGCGTAAAAAAATTATAGTCTGCGAAAACTGCGGCAGGATTTTGGTTGACAACGACCTTAATGATGTAGTAGAAGTGAAATAACATTTCGCCGGATGGACGACTCGATTAACTTGCAGTCATGTTTGCCGGCCGCTATTTTTCAATTCCGATCTTTTGTGTTTCGCTGCTTTTTGCAAGCACTGCTTTCTGTCAGGCAAGCGCACAATATCACTACGATTTCGACTCCACTTGCCGTAAAGCATACGATGAGATCATCCGGCTGAAACTCGATGCGGGGAAAGCGATCCTCGATGCAGAAAAAAAGGCCCATCCATACAATCTCATTCCTTATTTCCTGGATAACTATATTGATTTTTTCACCCTGTTCTTTAACGAGGACCCGGCAGAGTATCAACGCAGAAAATCCGGGCAGGATCAGCGTTTAAACCTGATGAAAAAAGGGGATGAAGGCTCTCCTTTTGCTTTGTATACCCGGTCAGTTATTTACTTTCAGTGGGCTGCCGTTGAAATAAAATTTGGTGACCGCTGGGATGCTGCCTGGTCATTCCGGAGATCTTTTCTTGCAGGTAAGGATAACCTGCAACGATTTGCGGGCTTTCAACCCTCGATGATGCTGCAGGGCGCTATGCAGGTGGCCGCCGGCACCATCCCACCGGGCTACCAATGGTTGAGTGGATTGCTTGGAATAAAAGGCACGATCAAAGATGGGATGCAAATACTTGACGGTGTGCTCACAAATGCTGATCCCTTTGCCCAATTGTTTCATGAAGAAGCCGCATTTTATTTTATCTACCTGAAATTCTATATCCTCAATCAGAGGGAAGAAGTGTTTGAATTCATCCGAAGCCAGCACCTGGATATCCGCAATAACCATTTGTTTGCTTATCTCGCGGCTAACCTTTACCTGAATAATCAGCAGGCGTCTTTTACAGAGCAGGTCATACAAAAAATGAATACTGATCCGGAATACCTGGAGATGCCCGTTTGGGATCTGGAAATGGGTTATGCAAAGGCAGATCATTTGGATCCGGCAGCTGTTTTTTACCTGGAACGTTTTCTCAAACGGTTCAAAGGAAAATTTTATGTGAAAGAGGTATTACAGAAACTGAGTTGGATTTATTATTTGCAAGGCCAGCCGGAAAAAGCAGCAAGGGCAAGGTCCAGGCTTTTGCAAATGGGAAATACAGAAACTGAAGCCGATAAGCAGGCTATGAAGGATGCCCGGGCCGGCCGGTGGCCAAATGCTCTGCTGCTAAAAGCGCGCTTGCTCGATGACGGAGGATATTTCCATGAAGCCCTGCAGATGATCAACGGGAAAACCTCTTCCTCTTTTACCGGCCCGGCCGATCAGCTTGAATTCGCTTATCGTCTTGGAAGGATTTATGATGCGCTAAACCGGAAAGACGAGGCCCTTGATGTGTACCTCACAACCATCAGGCTCGGCCAGCATCGCAGGGAATACTATGCCGCACGAGCAGCCTTACAAACAGGATATATTTATGAATCGAGAGGGGACAAAAAAACAGCCGTTCTCTTTTTTCAGAAAGTGCTCGACATGAAAGACCATGATTATAAAAATGCATTGGATCAGAAAGCGAAGGCAGCACTTGAACGCTGCGGAAATGAATGAAAATATTTCCTATATTTAGTTGAATACTGCAAAGAATTAATATGCTGCAGCACCTTCATATACAAAACTATGCAATCCTGGAAGAGGTTTCGATGGACCTGTTTTCCGGACTTCAGGTCATCACGGGCGAAACCGGGGCGGGAAAATCAATTCTAGCCGGAGCACTTTCTCTCGCCCTTGGAGAACGCGCAGACACAGCAGTGCTGATGGATCGCAACAGAAAATGTATCGTGGAAGTATCCTTCGGAGCAGATGGCAAAAAAGAAATTGAGAAATTTCTTGCTGATAACGGGCTTGATGCGGATCAGGAATTAATCCTTCGCCGTGAAATAGCGCCCAACGGAAAATCAAGGGCGTTTGTGAATGACACGCCCGTTAATCTGGACCAGCTTCGCAAGCTAAGCATCCTGCTGGTTGACCTGCATCAGCAGTTCGATTCCCTTTTGCTTGGGGAATCGGGTTTTCAAATGTCTGTTCTCGACGCCCTGGCCGGTCATGCAGATCAACTCAGAGAATATCAGCAAATTTTTCAACAGTTGCGGGTAAAGCTCGCAGATCTGGAAAACCTGAAAGAAAAACAATCCCGGGCCGATAAGGAAAATGATTATCACAAATTCTTATATGGCGAACTGCAGCAAGCGGGCCTGGAGGAAAACGAATTTGAAAAAGCGGAAGCAGATTTGAAGCTGCTCACAAATGCGGAAGCGATTAAATCAGTGCTGGCAAATATCTATTATGGAATGCAGCAGTCGGAACAACCCCTCGTTCAGCAGATAAGAGCATTCGGCCAGCACCTCGAGCCCTATGCAGCCTATCATCCGAAGTTTCCTGAAATAATCCAACGTCTGGTTTCAGTTCATATCGAAGTGCAGGATTTGGCAGATGAGATCGGATCTGTTAATGACGAGATACAATATGATGCTGAACAGATTGAAAAACTCAACGAACGTATTCACACCGGATACAAACTATTTAAGAAACACAACGCACACTCAACAGCGGAATTGATCCAATTGCGGCAGGACCTGGAAAATAAAATTCAGGAAGTATTGAATCTTGCAGAAGAGATCAACGCAAAGGAAAAACAGGTTGAGGCGCTGATAAAAACTGCAGGGGCGCTGGCCATGCGCGTGTCCCGCGGTCGCAAAGCCCAGACAGACCTGCTTGCAGAAAAAGTAAATGGATTGATGAAAAGAGTGGGTATGCCAAACGCGCGGATCCGGGTGGATATGTCGGAAATCCCGCTGAATATCTACGGCCAGGATGAAGTGGAATTCTTATTTGATGCGAATAAGAGTAACCGGTTTGACTCCATTAAAAAAGTAGCTTCCGGTGGTGAACTTAGCAGGCTGATGCTGTGCATAAAATCGCTCGTTGCCCAATCGCTGGATATGCCTACGCTGCTCTTTGATGAAATTGATTCAGGCATTTCGGGAGAGGCTGCCAGGCAGGTGGGGATCATACTGAGGGATCTATCCAGGAACCGGCAGGTTATCTGCATAACGCACCAGCCACAGATCGCCGGGAAGGGAGATGCGCACTTTTATGTTCACAAGGAGATCAGGAACGAAAAAATGAATACCCGGATCCAGCTTCTGGATAACGAAGAACGCGTACTGGTCATTGCCAGGATGCTTTCCGGCGATAAGCCTACCGCTGCTGCAATGGAAAACGCCCGCGAGCTGGTGAATTAATTTTTATTCCTCCTTATTAACGCTGCCGGCTCCGCTCACGTGCTGGTTCACATTGGAAGCGTTTCCCTTAGAATGCACATTGCCCACCCCGCTTACTTCCGCTTCCAGCTTCACACTGGCATATACTTCCGCGCTGCCGGCACCCGAAATATCCACCTTGGTATTCTCCGAAAGGAGATTGTAACAATAAGCATGGCCTGCACCACTCAGATCGATATCCAGGTCCCTGGTCTGCCCTTTCAGACGCACCGATCCGCTCCCTGAAATCTTGGCTGACAACGCCGGCGCGTCCACTTCCATTTCAATATCACCGGCTCCGCTGGCGCCCAGCTCAAGGTTCTCGGTATTGGAAATCTTGTTCATACCCTTGATATCACTCGCACCGGAAACTTCAATGCTGCTGTAAACGGGCGCTGTTACATAAACGGTCAGGTCGCCCGATGGGCTGAGATTATATCCAGGTCTTGTTCTGACATTAATCCTGTCGCCTTCCTGGATTACTTCAATATAAGGAAGGATGTTTTCATCGCCTTCCAACCTGACAGGCTTGAAATCTCCCTGGGAAACCATCAGCTTGACCGTACCGCTGGCCTCAACATGTTTGAAAGGCGAAACGGTTCTGTCCTCCGTTTTCATCACCCCGTTTCCCCTTATCCGCCTTCCCATAAACCGGCCACATGAAACCAGGATTAAAGCCGTTGCAGCTAGAAGCAATAATTTTTTCATGGTTGTTTTTTGATATGCAAAAGTTCGCATTTTATATCATATAGAAAAAATCATTTAAGGGATTGGACTTCATTACCGTAATAAAGGTTACAGTGGAGGGTTAAAGGAAATCAGCCGACCCGGATATCTAAACGTCAAACCTTTCTTTATCTTCGCAACTCCATGACTGAAAAGATTATCATTCTCGATTTCGGTTCCCAATATACCCAGTTGATAGCCCGGTCGGTTCGCGAAGCAAATGTGTATTGCGAAATCATTCCCTATCACAAAAAGATTAGTCCCGATCCCTCCGTCAAAGGGATCATTCTTTCCGGCTCACCTTTTTCGGTGAATGACAAAGGCGCACCTGCGGTGAATATCAAAGCCCTGCACGGTTGGCTGCCCATCCTCGGGATCTGTTACGGAGCCCAATTAACGGCGCGGGATTTTGGCGGCAAGGTTGCGAGCAGCGACAAGCGGGAATATGGAAGGGCACTGCTGAGCAAAATAAAAGAAGACCCCTTGTTCAAAGATACCAGTAATCTGAGCCAGGTCTGGATGAGCCATGCCGATACCATCCTGGAACTGCCCGCGGGTTTTGATGTGCTTGCCACAACGGATTCGATCCCTTATGCGGCTTTTAAAAATAACGGGGAAGGCTTCCCATTATATTGCCTCCAGTTTCACCCGGAAGTCTATCACACGATCGAAGGCAAAAAGATCATACGCAATTTTCTTGTGGATGTTTGCGGTTGCTCGCAGGACTGGACGCCGGCTCATTTCATAAATGATACCGTTGAACATTTGAAAAATCAGATCGGGAAAAAGAAAGTAATCATGGCGCTTAGCGGGGGAGTGGATTCAACTGTAGCCGCTACCCTGATTAACAAAGCGATCGGGAAAAGGCTATTCGGAATATTTGTCGACAATGGCGTGCTGCGCAAAAATGAATTCCAGGAAGTACTGGATACCTATAATCGTATTGGCCTGAATGTGAAGGGTGTTGACGCAAAGAAAATATTCTATAATAAACTCAAAGGCAAAACAGACCCGGAAGAAAAGCGAAAGGTCATCGGAAAGCAATTCATTAAAATTTTTTTAAAGGAAGCAGGCAAGCTGGAAGAAATCGATCTCCTGGGTCAGGGAACCATTTATCCCGATGTGATTGAAAGTGTTTCCGTTCATGGTCCATCCATGACCATCAAATCGCATCACAATGTGGGAGGTCTTCCCAAAAAAATGAAACTCGGCCTGGTAGAACCGCTTCGCTTTTTATTTAAGGACGAAGTGCGGAAAGTTGGAAAGGAATTGGGTATTCCTGACGATTTGTTGCAGCGGCATCCCTTTCCAGGCCCCGGGCTCGCCATCCGGATTCTGGGTGAGGTCAATCCCGGGAAAGTAAAATTGTTGCAACAGGCCGATCAGATCTTCACCCAGGCCTTAAAAAACCATAAGCTCTATGGCAGTGTATGGCAGGCGGGCGCCATCCTGCTTCCTGTAAAAAGTGTGGGTGTAATGGGAGATGAACGCACTTATGAATTTACGATAGCATTGCGGGCGGTGACTTCTGTGGATGGCATGACAGCAGACTGGGCACACCTTCCTTATGATTTCCTCGCCCAGGTTTCAAGTGATATTATCAATAAGGTAAAAGGTATTAACCGCGTTGTTTATGATATAAGCAGCAAGCCGCCTGCTACCATCGAATGGGAATAAATTCCGGCGGCCTGGGAAAACTCACTGATGAATAATCATCCATGCAATTGAATCTTTCCATCAAAGAAATTACATCCAAAATAGAAAAAAGGATGAGGTATTACAGTTCATTATTGTTTGGTTTGCTATTCCTGCTGGCTGTACATACCCGTGCTATTGCACAAACCATTGATACCGCCTCCCATTATCATGTTGCGGTTTTTCTTCCCTTATACCTGGATTCGGCTTTTGATGCTTCAGGTCAATACCGGTTTGACCAGAATTTTCCGAAGTATATCAACCCGGGGCTTGAATTTTATGAGGGCCTGAAACTGGCTGCAGATTCCCTGGCGAAAACCGGCAGGGCTCCGGATATAACCGTTTATGATACCCGATCTTCTACCAAGACCCTCCAGCAGGTATTGGATGAACCGGTTTTCGATTCCACAGACCTGATCATAGGTTATGTTAACCTTCCAGAGCTCCGCACGCTTTCCCGGGAAGCGAGAGTAAAAGATATTCCCTTTATCAACGTGAACTATCCAAATGACGGCGGCATTACCAATAATCCACAGTTTGTGATCCTGAATGCCACATTGAAATCGCATTTTGAAGCGTTGTATAAATTTATACAGCGTAACTGGGCCACTTCAAATATTCTTTACGTCAGAAAAAAAGGCGCCCAGGAGGATCTTGTCAAAAATGATTTTGCTGATATAGAAAAAAATACCGCTTCTGTACCCCTGCACATGACATATATTCATGTTGACAATGTTACCGGGCCGGGAGCTTTTTTACCCTATCTGGACAGTAATACAAAAAACATTGTTCTGGTTGGGAGCCTGGATGAAAACTTCGGGAAGCAGGTCTGCACACAGCTCGCGTCCCTGAACAAGACCTATACGACAAAGATCCTTGGCATGCCAACCTGGGACGCCATTGATTTTTCCGACCCTTCTTTTGCAGATCAGGAAATATATTATACTACTCCATTTTACAATAACCCGGGTGATAGCCTGGTCTTGTCCATTCAGCAATATTTCAGAACCCGTTTCTATTCCCGGCCCTCGGATATGGTTTACCGGGGATACGAAACCCTGCTTCATTTCGGTCAACTTTTAAATGCAAACCATGGAAAGCTTAGCGGAAGTATAGGAGAAAGAAAGTTTAAAGTATTTAATGATTTTGATATCGAGCCTGTGTTCCTGAATAAGGAAAATCCTACGTTCGATTACCTCGAGAATAAAAAGCTTTATATTATCAAGATGGTGAATGGAAATGTTGTTGCGGTTTATTGATTAAAAAGTAAAAAGTAAAAAGTAAAAAACATTTACAGCCTGGTTTCCCCGGGCAGTGACCATTTTTTAATTTTTACTTTTTAATTTTTACTTTTACACCATGAAGAAGCTTCTGGTGATCCTGATGATTGCGGCGACAGGTTTTGCTTTCACTTCAATCGTCCTTTGGCATGGCGGGGACGAGCCGGTTCCAATTCCACCCAGCAAACAAAGATCAGGAGATGCCGCGAAAGGATATACTTACCTGACTACAGGTGACTATCTGAAAAGCGGAATTCCTTTATCTTATTTCAAAATGGGATTTGGGAAAGCCACGACCAATTATTTGGATCGGGAAGGGGAGAACAAAGAAATACCATATGATTATACCGCCGTGCACGCACCAAACGGCGAAGTGGTAGTGGCGCCAAATTGTCTTCAGTGTCACGCACAGGTTTTTGATGGAAAGCTGATCATCGGTCTGGGAAACACCATGGTTGATTTCACGCGCAGTCAGAAACTGGATCCTAAGAATGCAGCAGCAGCTGAAAAATTATTAAAAAACCTGGATCCGCGTAAATATGAAGCTGCCGAACCTTTTCTGAAAGTTGTGAAGGCCGTTGGTTCAAAATTAAATACTCAGGTCAGGGGAGTAAATATTGCCGACAGGCTTGCGGCCCTTCTGGTTAGCCATCGGGATCGCCATACTTTCAGATGGAGCGAAGAACCGCTTCTGGAAATACCTGATGAGGTGATTCCGACCGATGTTCCGCCCTGGTGGCTGTTATGGAAGAAAAATGCAATGTTCTACAACGGATTCGGCAGGGGTGATTTCGGAAGATTCCTCATGGCATCCAATTTATTTACCGTAAACGACACATCAGAATCCAGGGAAGTGGACGGTCATTTTAATGATGTGCTGGCTTATATCCAGTCCCTTCGTCCGCCCCCTTATCCAAAGCAGTTAAACAAATCACTGGTGAAAGAAGGCGGTATCCTTTTCGTTCAAAATTGCTCCAAATGTCATGGTAGCTATGGCAGCGGAGGAAAATATCCGAACCTGCTGATTCCGGAATCAGTGATCGGAACGGATTCCATGCTCTTTAAAAGCAATTACCAGAGTTCCCAATTCGTTGACTGGTTCAACAACTCCTGGTTTGCAGAGGGTGATCATCCGGCAAGGCTTGAACCATTCGACGGCTATATTGCTCCGCCACTGGATGGCATCTGGATCACAGCGCCCTATCTCCACAACGGTTCAGTTCCCGATCTGGAATCCTTGCTAAACAGTAAGGAAAGGCCTCCATACTGGTCACGCGATTTTGATAACCCCCAATATGACTATGAAAAATGTGGTTGGAAATATCAGGCGCGCACGGCACCAGAAGGAACCACCGTATACAATACAACGCTTCCGGGTTATGGTAACTTCGGGCATACTTTTGGAGATAAACTCAGTGCCCGTGAAAGGAAGGCCCTCATCGAATATCTGAAAACATTGTAAAGGTTTCCTTAACAAAATTCATCCGGAAAGACTCATCGCATGCTATTACAGGAAAGCAAAGGATATCGGGTAATTCTTGCATGGTTGGAATCCAGGGGTTTGACTCCTTTTGCCTTTCAGGAAGAAACCTGGCAACATATTGCCCGGGGGCATTCAGGATTGGTAAATGCTCCTACCGGCTGCGGAAAAACATTTGCAGTTTTTCTTGGGTCGGTGATTGAGTTCATTAATGAAAATCCGGAAGATTATAAAACCAGGTCGGGAAATCGTCTCCGGCTCCTCTGGATTTCGCCTTTGCGCGCACTTGCGAAAGATATTGGTCGGGCGATGACCGAAGTGATCACTGAACTGGGCATGAAATGGAAAATCGGCATCCGCAACGGAGATACCGAAATCAGTGAGCGGGAAAAACAGAAAAGACAAATGCCGGAAGTGCTGATTATTACTCCGGAAAGTCTGCATCTGCTGCTTGCCCAAAAAAGGCATCCGGATATTTTTAAATTCCTGCAGATCCTGGCGGTTGACGAATGGCATGAATTGCTGGGATCCAAACGTGGTGTTCAGGTAGAACTTGCAGTTTCACACATTACGAACCTGATAGAAACTTTTCATCAGGCTTTGCCGGAGACCGGTGGGCATCCCGAACAAGAACCTCAGTATAATCCTGAACAAAAACCGACAGAAAACAATAACAGGCATGCAGAATCGGAAGGGTTAAACAAAAATTTTCCTTTTTCTGTCTGGGGTATTTCCGCAACCATTGGAAATCTGGAACAGGCAAAAGACGTATTATTATTTCCGCTGCTATCTAAACTCCATCACCCGCCGGTTATCGTAAAAGCATCCATCGACAAACGGATCGAAATTGAATCCGTAATCCCGGATGAAATTGAAAAATATCCCTGGGCCGGGCACCTGGGTATAAAGCTCGTTGATAAAGTAATTCCCATAATTGAAAAAAGTAAAACCACGCTTATTTTTATTAATACCCGTGGAATGAGCGAGCGATGGTATCAGGAAATCCTGAATATGGCGCCGGATTTGGCAGGAGCTATAGCCCTGCATCATGGGTCGGTTGACAGGGAACTGCGTCTATGGGTGGAGGAAGCATTGCACGACGGAAAACTAAAAGCAGTTGTTTGCACTGCAAGCCTGGACCTCGGCGTAGATTTTCGTCCCGTGGAGACGGTTATCCAGGTCGGATCTCCGAAAGGGGTAGCCCGTTTTTTGCAGCGGGCAGGCCGTAGCGGCCACCAGCCTGGTGAATTGAGTAAGATATATTTTCTGCCTACCCATTCTCTCGAACTGGTAGAAGCGGCGGCCCTCAAGACAGCCATGAAGTTGAATTTTATTGAGAGCCGGGAACCCATGATGCTTTGCTTTGACGTGCTGATCCAGTATCTCGGAACTTTAGCCATCGGCGAGGGATTTTACCCGGAAACTATTCTAAAAGAAATTTCTGCCACCTATTGTTTTCAGGATATCACCGGGCTGGAATGGAATCAGATCCTGCACTTCATCACCGAGGGAGGGGAAGCACTCCAGCAGTACGACGAATTCAGGAAGGTGGAGGTGATCGATGGTTTATATAAAATAAACGGAAGAAGGGTGGCGATGCGTCACCGTTTACATATAGGCACCATCGTCAGCGAAGCTATGATGAAAGTAAAATTCCTGAGTGGAGGATATATCGGTGTCATTGAAGAGTATTTTATTTCACGTTTGAATCCCGGAGATGTTTTTACGCTGGCCGGCCGCAACCTGGAATTTGTGATGATTAAAGACATGACGGCCCTGGTAAGAAAATCCAATGCTAAAAAAGCAATCGTGCCCAGTTGGAACGGCGGCAGAATGCCCCTTTCTGCAAACCTCGGATTGATGCTGAGGAAAAAATTCAATGAAGCCGGGGCCGTGGTGAAGGGTCTGCCCGTTCCGGAAATTGAATTGCGTGCACTGAAGCCCTTGTTTGAATTGCAACAGAAGCTATCCGGTATTCCCAGGGAAAATGAATTGCTGATCGAACAGATCGAAACGCCGGATGGATTTCATTTATTTGTTTATCCCTTTGAAGGGAGACTGGTTCATGAAGCTATGGCCGCCTTGCTGGCATACAGGCTGAGCCGCATAGTTGCAATTAGTTTTACTTTTGCCATGAATGACTATGGCTTTGAATTATTAAGCGACCAGCCGATCCCCCTGGACGATTCGAATGTCTATGAACTTTTTTCACCTGAAGGACTCAGCGCAGATATCCAGCGAAGTGTAAACAGCGCGGAGATGGCGCGGCGGAAATTCAGGGATATAGCGGTCATCGGAGGCTTGATTTTTCAGGGTTATCCAGGTGAATTTAAAAAGACCCGGTATCTGCAGTCTTCTGCCGGATTGCTTTTTAATGTATTCAGCGAATATGATCCGCATAACCTGTTGCTCCGTCAGGCTTATCATGAGGTCATGGAACAGCAGATGGAAGAGGCGAGGCTGAGAAATATGCTGGACCGGATCAGCCGGAGCAAGGTACTGATCACGTTTCCTGAAAAACTCACGCCATTTTGTTTTCCATTGAAAGTAGATAGCATGCGGGAAGATCTTTCCTCAGAAAAACTGGAAGACCGGGTAAAAAAAATGCAGGAACAACTCAGCCGGGATTTGGAAAGGAAACGTGTAAAATAAAATATCTTTGCCGCCTGCATGCATATACCCTTTCCGCATAAAATCTTAAGCCAGCAATTCTGGCTGACTTCTGAAAGGACCCTTTTCTGGGAAGAAGAAAAAGCATTGATCGTTTCGGACCTGCACTTCGGGAAAACAGGACATTTCCGCAAATCAGGGATCGCCGTCCCACAATCGGTATATAAAGAAGATTTACAAAGACTGGTTGTTCAGATCCAGCATTTTCAACCGAAACAACTGATCATTGTCGGAGATATGTTTCATAGCGAAGCCAACAGGGAACTGGAACTTTTTTTAAAATGGCGAAGCGACCTTTCGCACCTCGAAATGCTGCTGGTGAAAGGCAACCACGATATTCTGAAAGAAGAATGGTACGGCCGGGCGGGTATCAAACTTTGTCGCTCAACTCTTTCCGTGAACCGTTTTCATTTTGTACATGATATAGGAGATCTCGCGGAAAAGAAAGCTTCATTTGCGGAATCGACAGCAAGCTCCCCGGCTTATTTTTTTTCCGGTCATATCCATCCCGGGATCCGGATACAGGGTATCGGTAAGCAATCCCTTTGCTTTCCCTGTTTTTATTTTGGAAAGGAATTCGCCGTCCTTCCCGCATTCAGCCGTTTCACCGGCGTCGCACTTATTGAACCCAAAAAAGGACAGCAGGTATTTGCGATTGTCGACAATTCAGTCATTCGATTTCAGTGATCATTTCCGGATTCCCCTGATTCTCCTGATTCATTAAAACACACTCGGCTCTTAAATGAGAATTCTGATTTTCCATTAAATCTTATCTATTCAAGATGCTCCAGATCATCCAAATCTTTTGGCCGTCCGGCAGCTTTTTTAGCTGTTATAAGATGGTTGATATGGATTGTTCGTATTTTAAAATCTGCATCCTCAAAAAGGACGGATTCCTGATAACAGCCTTCGAATTCAAGGCCCTTTACCTTAACCATTATATCAATCGCAACGGGAGGCATCCCAAACGTAAATACATCCCAATCCGGATGAAAAAGAAAATTTTCTTCGGTCATTTCATATATGGGCATTTTGAATTGATCAAAAGCTTTTTTAAGATTCTTATAATTTTCAGAGCTCCGATCAATCCAAATATCCAAATCACCCGTAGTGCGAGCGTAACCGTGAAGGATTACGGAGTAGCCTCCAATAAGGATATACCTGACTTTCTGATCATTGAGTGCAGTAATAAAATCACGGAAATCTTCATTGAATAAATTATTCATTAATTATCTTGATCTTACTTTGAACTTGGTTCTGTCTATTCGTGGGGGAGAATCCTGAAGATATCGATAGGCTACACTGTTTAAATAGGCAGCAACTTTCAACCTTTCCTGCCATTTCATTTTTTTATAATGAGTAACATAATCAGCTGCTTCTTCAGCAGATTGACCCTTAAATGAATTCCGATCCAAACGATAGGCCGCCATGATTTAAAAATAAAGATTAACCCGCAGATCCCGAACGGAAAGGCTTATTCACTCTAGTTCATTTTTCTCTTTAGCGTACTCACCTGGTCCTGAAGATTACTTACCAGGCTTGCCAGCTGGTTTACATCCCACCGTTGCTGAACATTGGCTTTGCTCATCACCATTTCCGCTTTCCAGATCTCGATGATGTCTTCCATATTCACTGTGTATGGCTGGAAAACAGTATTATCGCTCATGAGGGTTAATTTGTTTTTCAGCTTGTTGTTTTTCATCACCCGCTTGTATACAATCCCTTCATTCCTGGAAACCACGATATAGGTCAAATTGCTTTTCACAGTTTCCGGATCATCCAGTTTTTCCGCCACGATCACTGAGCCGCTGGGTACCGGCAGCATGGAATCGCCGACAATTTCAAAAGCCCGGTAATTTCCGGGAGCGAGCATGGGAAGAGTAAAAGTATTCAGTTCGTCCAGAAATTCAGGATCTCCATAACCGGCGAGATATCCGGCTGCGGCTTTCACGGGAACCAGTTGTATCTGGTTGGAACTGCCTGCCAGCTTTTGGGCACGCCGCTTCGCCAGATAGCCTGTTGCCCTGGTTTCTGAAAGACGTTTCCGGAGTAATTCATCCAAAGACAACTTAAACATATCGCTGACCACTTCCAATACTTCGAGCCGGGGCTCCGCCCGTTCCTCTTCATAGGCACCAAGTAAGGACCTTTTGATCTTCAGTTTGTTGGCAAATTCTTCCTGAGTCCATCCACGCAGCTTGCGCAGGTATTTCAGGTTTTGAGCAGCAATTGACATGGCTAATGGTTTTAGCGAAAATACTAAATTATTTGACAAAATCAGCGATGGCGGGGAAAAATACCCGCCTGGCATAAACGGTCAGCAGTCAACCGGTAACCATTCCTCCCTGTCCCTCCCAAGCAACGATCCATTCCCTACCTTTGCAAACTGTCAATTTGACCCCGGAAACCGGATAGCACCATATTTGATAAGTCTAATTCAGTTAAAACTCAATCCTGTTAACTATGGGTATTCTTTCGAAATTATTTGGAGGGAACAAGTCTGAAAAGGATATAAAACTGATCATGCCCGTCGTAGAGCAGATCAATCAATATGTAGCTTCCTATGAATTACTTTCCAATGACGAACTCAGAGCAAAAACTATAGAATTCAAGCAAAGAATAAAGGATCATCTGGCCGATATTGATAAATCCATTGCCGACCTGAACAATCAGGCAGAAAACCTTCCATTCAATGATATTGGCGGGAAAGATGCACTGTATACGGAGATCGACAATCTGAAAAAGAAGCGGGACGATCTGGTGGAGGAGGTGCTGGACGGCCTGCTGCCCGAAGCATTTGCGGTGGTAAAAGAAACTTCAACCCGGTTTAAAAACAATACCCGCCTGGTCTCGACTGCTACCGGCCACGACCGCGATCTCAGTGTGGAAAAGGATTATGTCACGATTGAAGAAGACAATTCGGTTTTCAGCAATTCGTGGATGGCCGCCGGTGGTGCGATCACCTGGAACATGGTGCATTATGATGTACAGCTCATCGGAGGATCCGTGCTGCATCAGGGCAAGATTGCCGAAATGGCCACGGGGGAAGGGAAGACCCTGGTCTCTACACTTCCGGCCTACCTCAATGCACTTGCCGGTGAAGGCGTTCACCTGGTAACGGTAAATGATTACCTGGCGCGCCGTGACTCCGAATGGAACGGTCCTATTTTCGAATGGCTGGGAATAACGGTGGATTGCATTGACAAACATGAGCCCAACAGTGAAGCGCGCCGTAAGTCCTATATGGCAGACATCACTTACGGGACCAATAACGAATTCGGATTCGATTATCTCCGCGATAACATGGTGCACACGCCTGATGAAATGGTTCAGCGCAAGCATCATTTTGCCATGGTGGATGAAGTGGATAGTGTGCTCATCGATGATGCCCGTACGCCCCTGATCATTTCAGGACCCGTTCCCAAAGGGGATGATCAGCAATACCATCTTCTGAAAAGTCGTGTTGAGCGGCTCGTTGAAGCACAGAAAAAAGTGACCAACCATTTTCTGAATGAAGCAAAGAAAAAGTTCGCAGAAGGGAATGATGACCCGAAAGACGGCGGCCTTGCGCTGATGCGCGCCCATCGCGGTCTTCCTAAAACCGGCGCTTTGATTAAGTTCCTTAGTGAACCCGGAATCCGCGTGAAGCTGCAGAAGACTGAAAACTATTACATGGCTGACCAGAGCAAGGAAATGCCCAAAGTGGATGCTGAACTTTATTTCAATATTGATGAAAAAAATAATTCTGTAGACCTTACCGATATGGGCATTCAGACCATTACCCGGGAGGGCGAAGATCCGGAATTCTTCATATTGCCGGATATCGGTATCAAACTCGCCGAAATCGAAAAAACCGAAATGAGTACCGAGGAAAAATTCCAGCAGAAGGAATTATTGCTGAATGATTATTCAATTAAAGCAGACCGGATCCATACCGTTCAACAGTTGCTTAAAGCATATACATTATTTGACAAGGATGTGGAATATGTGGTGTTGGAAGGACAGGTAAAGATCGTGGATGAGCAGACCGGGCGTATCCTCGACGGGCGACGGTACAGTGACGGATTGCACCAGGCCATTGAAGCGAAGGAAAATGTGAAAATCGAAGCTGCAACCCAGACCTATGCTACCGTAACGCTTCAAAATTATTTCAGGATGTACCATAAGCTGGCCGGGATGACCGGGACAGCCGAAACGGAAGCTTCCGAATTGTGGGACATCTACAAACTGGATGTTGTAACCATCCCCACCAATGTGCCTGTAATCCGCAAAGATTCGCAGGACCTGGTATATAAAACCAAACGGGAAGAATACCGGTCCGTTATTGACGATATTGAAAGACTCCGGGCAGAAGGCCGCCCTTCCCTGGTCGGTACAACTTCCGTAGAAGTAAGTGAACGGCTCAGCAAAATGCTGCAGGTAAAAAAAATCCCACACAACGTACTGAACGCGAAACAACATGCGCGGGAAGCACAGGTGGTTGCGGAAGCCGGACTAACAGGCGCTGTAACCATCGCTACCAATATGGCCGGTCGTGGTACGGATATCAAACTCGGACCCGGTGTGAAAGAAGCCGGGGGACTCGCCATCATCGGAACCGAAAGGCATGAAAGCCGTCGTGTTGACAGACAGCTGCGCGGTCGTGCAGGCCGCCAGGGAGATCCCGGTACGACCCAATTCTATTCTGCCCTGGAAGATGACCTGATGCGCATGTTCGGCAGTGAACGAATTGCTGCCTTAATGGATAAGATGGGATACAAGGAAGGGGAAGTGATTCAGCACAGCATGGTGACTAAAAGCATCGAGCGCGCTCAGAAAAAAGTGGAAGAAAATAATTTCGGCATCCGCAAACGTTTGCTCGAATACGACGATGTGATGAACAAACAGCGGAATGTCATTTACAAGAAACGAAGCCATGCCCTTTTTGGCGACAGGCTCGCGCTGGATCTGGATAATGCATTTTATGTTGTGGCGGAAGGTCTCATAAATTCTTTTAAGGAAGGCGACGATTACGAAGGATTTAAACTGGCCGTGATTGTGAATTTTGGCGTGGATACCTCCATCGGAGAAGAAGAATTTCAGCGCGAGGACGCAGTTGCCTTATCAGATAAACTGTATAATGAAGGTACCCTGAACTATGAAAGAAAAATGGGGGACGTACAGAAAGATGCGGTTCCGGTATTCAAAAATATTTTACTCACCCAGGGAAGGCATATCGAGAATGTAGTGGTTCCATTTACCGATGGCAAGAAAGTGATCAATGTGATGGCAAATCTGCAAAAGACGCTGGACACGCAGGGCCGCGAATTAATGAATGCCGTGGAAAGACAGATCACGCTGGCCATTATTGATGATGCGTGGAAAGAACACCTGAGAGCCATGGATGATTTGAAACAGAGTGTTCAGACCGCATACCTGGAGCAGAAAGATCCGCTCGTGATTTACAAGATGGAAGCCTTCGATCTGTTCAGGCAGATGGATAGTACCATGAACAAGGACATCGTAAGCTTTCTTTGTCATAGCGCTATTCCTGTGGAGCAGCATGCACCTATTAAAGAAGCAAGGGAACAGAAAACCGATATGAGCCGGATGAAAATCAGGAAGGATGAACTCGTGGGTACCCCTTCACCTGCCGGCGTGATCACCGATGAAGGAAGAGATTATTACGACCCTTCAGAAAATCAGAAACAGGAGCCCATTAAAGTAGGACCCAAGGTAGGAAGAAACGATCCCTGTCCCTGCGGAAGCGGCAAGAAATACAAGCAGTGTCACGGGAAGGAAAATTAAAAAGTAAAAATTTAAAAGTAAAAAAAAGAACCCGGTTGGCAGACCCCATTTTTTAATTTTTACTTTTTACTTTTTAATTAATAAATTAACCCTGCGTGCAAGTTTACTCTTCAAGTTAGCTGCCTTATTCTTATGAATAACCCCTTTCTTGGCGAGGCGATCGATCTGGGAAGCAATTTCCGGGAATTTTTCACCGGCCTCTTTCGGTTCCTTGATCGCTTTCAGGTCGCGGATGGCATTCCGGGTCGTCTTCCCATAGTAACGGTTCTGTTCCCGGCGCTTGGTAGCTTTGCGCACATCTTTTTTTGTTGCCTGATGATTGGCCATGATCTCGGAATTTTGGACGGCAAAGGTAGGAAAATGAAGGAAATATTGAAAATTAATCAGAGAGTTTCTGGCCGGTTTTTACAAAGCGGCCTAAAAATCGCTTTAATGACCAGTTTTAATGAATCTTTCGCGATAAAATTTTAATAATTGCTTACAGGTGTTGAACTTGCACCAAGCCAGGCATGCTGATAAATTTTAATAATGAAAGACGTACAATATATTACAAATTCCTCCCCTGCATTCATCGAGGGTTTGTATCAGGATTTTGTGAAGGACCCCCAAAGTGTTGATCCTGAGTTCAAAAAATTTTTTGAGGGATTTGATTTTGCCATTTCCCAGACCAAAAACGGAGGTTCCCGGGCAGCTGCGGCATCCCCGGCAAAAGAGGGCACCCTTAAAACAGCCGACGGGGTTGACTGGAAAAAAGAACTGGGTGCTTACCGCCTCATTCTCGGATACCGCAATAAAGGCCATCTGGTTGCGAAGACCAACCCGATCCGCCCGCGCAAGGACCGGGGTGCCAACCTTGACCTTGGATTTTTTGGATTTACGGAGGAAGATCTGGATAAAAATTTTTTTGCGGGCAACCTGATCGGATTAGGGACCACCTCACTCCGCAATATTCTTTCCCACCTTCAGCAATGTTATGCTAATCATGTAGGCATCGAATTCAAGTACATCAGCGACCAGAAAAAAATAGACTGGCTCACCAGCGAGATGGAGAAAAAATTTCTTGAGCCCCTGCCGTTGCAGAAAAAAAAGCGCATCCTGGAAAAATTGAATGAAGGAGTGATGTTTGAAAAATTCCTGCATACCAAATACATAGGGCAAAAAAGATTTTCGCTCGAAGGCGGAGAAACCACCATTCCGGCGATTGACGCCATCATCAATATGGCCGCTGATCATGAAGTTAAGGAGGTGGTCATGGGTATGGCCCACCGCGGAAGATTGAATATCCTGGCAAATATTCTCGGCAAGACTTACCAACAGATCTTCAGTGAATTTGAAGGCACAGCCAAAGTGGACCAGACCATGGGTACAGGAGACGTAAAATATCACCTGGGCTTTGGAAGTGAATTGACTACTCCCAATAATAAGAATGTACACGTGAAGCTCATGCCCAATCCATCCCACCTCGAAGCGGTTGATCCGGTTGTGGTTGGTTTTGCAAGGGCCAAAGCGGATGTAATGTATGAAAGCGAATACGATAAGATCCTGCCGATATTAATTCATGGAGATGCTTCCCTGGCGGGCCAGGGTGTTGTATATGAAGTATTGCAGATGTGTGATCTCAAAGGATACTACACGGGAGGCACGATCCACTTTGTGATCAATAACCAGATCGGATTTACAACGGATTTCGACGATGCACGGAGTTCGGACTATTGCACTTCGCTGGCTGCAGCCGTGCATGCTCCCGTTCTTCATGTAAATGGAGATGATCCGGAAGCTGTGGTGAAATGTGCCGAGATTGCCACCAGGTACCGGCAGGAATTCAATGCAGATTTTTTTGTGGATATGGTATGTTACCGCAGGCACGGGCACAATGAAGGGGATGACCCGAAATTCACGCAACCGACCATGTATGCGTTGATTGAAAAACATCCGAATCCGCGTGAAGTGTATACCCAGTTGCTTATGGAAAATGGTGAGGCAGACGCGAAGGATATGGCCAGGGACATGGAGAAAAAATTCTGGAACGACCTGCAGGAAAGACTGGACGAAGTAAAACAAAAACCGCTTCCCTATAAATATCAGCAACCTGAATTATGGTGGAGAAGCCTGCGTCGCGCCACAGCAGACGATTTTGAAAAATCGCCCGATACGGCCATTCCCGAAGCTGATCTTAAAAGGATATTTGATGCCATGATGAAATGGCCCGAAACTTTTACTCCCATTCGCAAAATTGAAAAACTGCTGCAGGACAAGTCAAAATTGTTTAATGAGGAACAAAAACTCGACTGGGCATCAGGGGAATTGCTGGCCTATGGAAGCATTTTACTTGACGGAAAAGATGTGCGGATGAGCGGCCAGGATGTATGCAGAGGGACCTTTTCTCATCGGCATGCCGTGCTCCGGGATGAAAAGACGGACGAATCTTACAACCGTCTCAGCAGGATTCCGGATGCCAAAGGCAATTTCAGAATTTTCAATTCCCTTCTCAGTGAATATGGAGTATTGGGATTTGAATATGGCTATGCGCTGGCAAATCCAAACGCTCTTGTATTGTGGGAAGCTCAGTTCGGCGACTTCTGCAATGGCGCCCAGATCGTGATCGATCAGTTTATTGCTGCGGGAGAACAAAAATGGCAACGCATGACCGGATTGGTTCTGCTCCTGCCACACGGATTTGAAGGCCAGGGGCCCGAACACAGCAGTGCCCGTATAGAACGGTTTCTCCAGATGTGTGCCGAGCTTAACCTGGTAATCACCAACATTACAACATCTGCAAACTATTTTCACGCCATGCGCCGCCAATTGGCTTGGCCTTTCCGGAAACCGCTGATTGATTTTTCACCCAAGGCCCACCTCAGGTATCCGGGCACCTTTTCAAAGATCTCAGAATTTACTCGGGGAAGATTTCAGGAAGTCATCGACGATCAATTTGCCGGTGAACCATCCCAGGTGAAAAAAGTTTTGTTCTGTTCAGGCAAGATTTATTTCGATCTTGCAGAAAGACAGGTGAAGGACAACCGCAAAGACATTGCAGTTATCCGGCTGGAACAATTGTATCCCCTCCCAACCACCCAATTGGATGAATTGTATAAAAAATATCATAATGCCACCTGGTTCTGGATCCAGGAAGAACCACTGAATATGGGTGCCGCTTCCTTTCTTCAGATGAACCTGAAAAATATTAACTATGGCTTTATCAGCCGTCAGCCCGGGGCATCACCGGCCACAGGTTACGCCAAAGTGCATGCCCAGGAACAGGCCGAGATCATTGAAACCGCATTCAGCATTTGACCAAACGAAATACAAAGCTCCACGTTAAATAAATTATCTTCGTCCCCGTAAATTCCATAGCAGATGATCGATATAAAAGTCCCGGCCGTAGGCGAATCCATCAGCGAAGTAACGCTCGTGAAATGGCTTAAACAGGATGGAGAATATATTGAGCGGGATGAAGTAATTGCCGAACTGGAAAGCGAAAAAGCCACATTTGAAGTGAATGCTGAAAAGGCAGGGACTTTGAAGACCGTCGGAAAGGAAGGAGAAACCCTCAAAATAGGAGATGTAGTTGCGCGGATTGATGAATCCGCTGTTAAGCCCGAAAAAAAGACCCCGGAAAAAACAAATGCCGGGAATGGCGTTCCTTCTCCTGCAAAAAAAGAAGTTGATCAGGAATTAAAAGTTAAACACCCCGTAGTTCAGGAACCACCCGCACATGCCGCGGCGGATGTAAAAGCTACGCCTGTGGCCGCAGCGATGATCACTGATAAAAAAGTAGACAAATCCTCCATTACTCCTTCAGGAGCGAATGGGAAAATTGTTAAGCATGATGTGCTTGAGGCCCTGAGTAATCCCGGACGCCTGCCTGGTAAAGCTTTATTCGGCCGCGAGATACGCAGGGAAAAAATGAGTAATCTGCGGAAAACCGTTTCGAGGCGACTCGTCGAAGCAAAAAATACAACAGCCATGCTCACCACATTTAATGAGGTGGACATGAGCCAGATCATGGCACTGCGTACAAAATTCAAAGATAAATTCAAAGAGAAGCATGCTGTAAACCTGGGCTTCATGAGTTTCTTTACCAAGGCGGTTTGTTATGCCCTGCAGGAATGGCCGGCAGTTAACGCTTATATTGACGGAGAAGAACTGATCTACCACGATTACTGCGATATTTCTATTGCCGTGTCTGCTCCGAAGGGACTGGTGGTGCCCGTCATTCGCAATGCCGAAAGCCTGAGCATGGCGGAAATTGAAAAGAAAGTAATGGAACTTGCAGGCAAAGCCCGTGATAATAAACTAAACATGGAAGAGATGCAGGGCGGCACCTTCACCATCACGAACGGAGGTGTGTTCGGCTCCATGATGTCAACACCCATCATCAATATTCCGCAATCAGCCATCCTCGGCATGCACAAAATAGAAGAACGCGCGGTTGTGATAAACGGACAGATTGTTGCCCGTCCCATGATGTATCTCGCGGTCAGCTACGACCACCGGATCATTGACGGCAGGGAATCAGTGAGTTTTCTGGTTCGTGTAAAAGAGCTGCTGGAAAACCCTGACCAGTTATTGTTTGGAAAGGATCCGGTAAAGGCCCTGCTCGAACTTTGAACCCTCTTTCATTCCATACCGCCTCCCTTTGATTTACGCACATGAAATTTGATAATCTTCTCCGGTATGCGCTCCGGATAATAGCCGCTTATGCCGGAGAAAAACCCTTGCATATATGGCTTAAGGATTTTTTCCGTGCAAATCCGCAAATGGGCTCGAGCGACCGCAAGCTGGCTGGTGAAATGGTATATTGTTTCTACAGGCTGGGCCATTCCGCGGGCATAAGCCCGGAAAGTGATCGCATACTCACCGGATTGTTCCTGAGTAATGATGCGCCAGTGGAATTGCTGGCCTATTTCCGTCCGGAATGGAATGAAGCTATTGCAATCCCACTGGAGGAAAAGCTGAATAGGGTGCGGGAAAAATTTCCTGATTTTTCCCCTGCGGAAATATTTCCCTGGCGCGACCTGCTGAGCCTGTCCATTGACCACAGTGCATTTTGTTCATCTTTTCTGATAAAACCGGACCTTTTCATCCGTGTGCGTCCGGGAAGAGAAAAGCAGGTTCAGAAAAAACTCAGCAACACACAAACTGCCTTCAGGCATTGCGGAAATGGGGACCAATTCAATTTTGAAGCGTATTCATTTGCCAACGGAACAAGACTGGAACAGATACTGGAACTTAACAGGGATGCCGTTATTCAGGATCTCAGCTCACAGAAGACAGGTACTTTAATGAAGATGGTGATGGATCCGGAGAAAAAAATCCTGGCTTGGGACTGCTGCGCCGGCAGTGGCGGTAAAGCCATCCTTCTTGCCGATCTTTATCCCGGGCTCAACCTAACGGTATCGGATATTCGCAAATCAATTCTGGAAAACCTGCGTTTGCGCTTTGTGGAAGCCGGGATCTCGCGATACCATGCTTTTCATGCGGATCTAGCGCTGGAAAATGACATTCCAAAGGAATCCTTTCACCTCATCGTTGCCGACCTGCCCTGTACCGGAAGCGGCACCTGGAGCCGGACCCCGGAATCAGTTTTCTTTTTTGACCCGCGGGGTATTGAACGGCATCGCGACAGGCAGCAAAAAATTCTTTCAAATATTATTCCCTGTCTTAGACCCGGCGGACTGCTGGTTTACGTTACCTGTTCCGTTTTTGCCATGGAGAATGAAGAGATGGTGAAATTTATTGAAGTTGCCGGCGGTCTTAAACCGGTCAGGCAGGAGATGTTTGAGGGATACAGGGATCGTGCCGATTCCATGTTTGCCGCAAGCTTTCAAAAAGAATGAAAA
>JANWIY010000064.1 GCA_025449645.1 Chitinophagaceae bacterium
AATGGCGGGCAACCTGACGGCAAAGGTGCGCAATATTGCCGATGTGGCCATTGCGGTTGCGAATGGCGATATGTCAAGAAAAATTACCGTGGATGTGCATGGCGAAATCCTGCAGCTAAAAGAAACACTGAACACGATGGTGGATCAGCTGCGTGCGTTTGCTTCCGAAGTAACCCGGGTGGCAAGAGAAGTGGGCACAGATGGAAAACTGGGGGGACAGGCTTTTGTGCCCGGCGTTGCAGGTACCTGGAAAGACCTTACGGATTCCGTAAATCAGATGACCGGCAATCTGACCTCGCAGGTTCGAAATATCGCTGAAGTAACTAAAGCCGTTGCTTCCGGTAATCTATCCAAAAAAGTGACCATTGATGTAAAAGGAGAAATACTGGATCTTAAGAATACCATCAATACCATGGTGGATCAGCTGAACTCTTTCGCCTATGAAGTAACACGCGTCGCAAGGGAAGTGGGAACAGAAGGGAAGCTGGGCGGCCAATCAGAAGTGCAGGGTGTGGCCGGGACCTGGAAGGATCTCACTGATTCTGTAAATATGATGGCATCCAACCTGACCAACCAGGTGCGTGGAATTGCCAAAGTGGTGACAGCAGTAGCCACCGGAAATCTTAAACAAAAATTATCCATCGTTTCCCGGGGAGAAGTGGCGCAGCTTACAGATACCATCAATGAAATGATTGATACCCTGGCCGTATTTGCTGACCAGGTTACAACGGTTGCCCGCGAAGTGGGTGTGGATGGAAGGCTTGGAGGACAGGCCAGCGTGCCCGGTGCTTCCGGTACCTGGAAGGATCTTACCGAGAATGTAAATCAATTGGCAGAAAACCTGACCACACAGGTAAGGGCGATATCCGAAGTGGCGTCTGCCGTTACGAAGGGCGACCTCACCCAGATGATCCGTGTGGAAGCAAAAGGGGAAGTTGAGGAACTGAAGGATACCATTAACCAGATGATCGCGAACCTGAAGGAAACAACGCTCTTGAACCAGGAGCAGGACTGGCTTAAATCAAATCTTGCAAAGTTCACGCAGATGCTGCAGGGCCAGAAAGATCTGAATACGGTAACGCGTCGTATTTTGTCTGAACTCGCCCAGACAGTAAATGCCCAGCAAGGCATGTTTTATATTCTTGAGCAGAATGAGAACATGCAAAATCAAAAGCTGAAGTTATTTTCCGCCTACGCTTTTAACAACGAAATCGTCATCAGCAAAGAGTTTGCATTGGGAGAAGGATTGGTGGGACAATGTGCGATCGAAAAAGAAAGGATCCTGTTAACCAATGTTCCGGAGAATTATATCAAAATCCAATCCGGCCTCGGGAATTCCTCACCTGTTAATGTTATTGTACTGCCTGTTTTGTTTGAAACCGAGATCAAAGCCGTCATAGAACTGGCATCGTTCGAACCGTTCAATGAAACACATCTCGACTTTTTGAGCCAGCTCACCGAAAGCATTGGTATCGTGCTGAATACCATTGAAACGAATTCCAGGACGGAAGAATTGTTGCAGCAATCGCAATCCTTAACAGACGAATTAAGGAGGACCAATGAAGAATTGCAGGACAAGGCCCATTTGCTGGCGAAACAAAAGGAAGAAGTGGAAGATAAGAATAATGAAGTGGAAGAAGCCAGGAAATCATTGGAAGAAAAAGCTGCTCAGTTGGAGTTGACTTCTAAATACAAATCAGAATTCCTCGCCAATATGTCCCATGAGTTGAGGACCCCGTTAAATTCACTGCTGATCCTCGCTCAGCAGCTGTTTGAAAATCATGAAGGGAACCTTACCGAGAAACAGGTACGCTATGCAAAAACGATTCATAGTTGCGGGGACGACCTGATCCAGCTTATCAATGATATCCTTGATTTGTCCAAGATCGAATCCGGTTATATCTCCACCGATTTCATCAAAGTCAGGTTCCACGAGATCACTTCCTTTGTCGAAATAACATTCAAGCATGTTTCTGAAAGCAAGAATCTGAAATTCAATATTGAAACGGACGAAAACTTACCGGATATTCTGGAGACCGATATTCAGCGACTCAACCAGATATTAAAAAACCTGCTTTCCAACGCCTTTAAATTTACTGAAAAGGGCGAGGTGAGATTCAGGATCTTTGAGTCGAAGAAAAATTGGAAACAGAATAATCCCAGCCTCGACAATGCAAAAAAGGTAGTTGCCTTTGAAATTAAAGATACCGGAATAGGTATTTCAAGAGACAAACAAAATATCATTTTTGAGGCCTTTCAGCAGGCCGAAGGTTCTACAAGCCGTAAATACGGAGGAACCGGACTGGGTTTATCCATAAGTCGCGGTCTTGCTGACCTGCTGGGTGGATCCATAGAATTGGAAAGTGAGGTTGGTGAGGGAAGCAGGTTCACTTTATACCTCCCAATTGAATATAACCCTGATCATGTAAAGAAAGAAAAGCAAAGCAGCCTGACCATTAGTGAGTATAAGCTGCTCACGCAGGATAATGACGATTCCGCCATTCAATCTGTTCCAACCGTAAAACTACCGGAGACCAGGAGTTTGGATGTGATCAGTGAAATCATCAATGAAACCGGGGATGACAGGAATTCATCGGGTAACAATAATAAGGTAGTTCTGATTGTCGAAGACGATATCCGGTTTGCACGCATCATGATCGAAAAAGCGCATGAACGGGATCTGAAGGCCATAGTGGCCACCGGATTTGCAGATGTGTTTGTTTTGGTGAATAAATTCAATCCGATCGCCGTAACCCTGGATGTGAAACTGCCCGATGCCAGCGGATGGCGGATATTGGATCTGTTTAAGAATGATATCAATTTAAGGCATATACCAGTTCACCTGATTTCCGGCGAAGAGAATAAATTACTGGGCGTGCAGCGTGGGGCGAGAAGTTTTAATTTGAAACCGCTGAAGAACGAGGCCCTGTCTTTATTATTTGAGGATATCATTGAATATGATGTGCGCGTGCCCAAGAAAGTTTTATTGATAGAAGATAATCACCTTGATTCTTCCCAGATCATGAAGTTTCTGGATAATGATAAAGTTGTAGAAATAGAATTAGCGACCACGGGCAATGAGGGCCTGAACCTGATTGCAAATAATACCTATGATTGTATTATCGTTGATTATATGCTGCCGGACATTACAGGGATGGATTTTATAATAGCCATCAATGAAATAAATAAACTGCAATTAACGCCGGTGATCGTCTACTCGGCAAAGGATTTTCTTCCACGTGAGAAGACTATGTTAAAGCAATATGCCAACCGGATTTTGCTGAAGGATGTGAACTCGCTTGATTTGTTACTGGAAGAAACCGTGATGCACCTTCATCTGAATCACAATAATCTCCTTCCGGAACAGCAGAAAATTATTGAAAACCTCCGGTCGCGTGAAGATATCCTCGCAGGCAAAAATGTTTTGGTCGTGGATGATGATGTGAGGAACCTGTTTGCTCTGACAACGACTTTTGAAAGATACCTTATGAATGTGATCACGGCGGAAAGCGGACAGGAGGCCATTCATATTCTGGGTGAAAATAATGCCATAGATATGTTGCTTATGGACATCATGATGCCGGAAATGGACGGCTACGAAACGATGCAGAAAATCAGAAGGGAGCATAAAAACAATAACCTGCCCATTATAGCCGTGACTGCCAAAGCGATGAAAGGTGACCGGGAGAAATGTATCGAAGCGGGTGCATCTGATTATATTACAAAACCAGTTAAGATAGACCAATTACTCTCATTGATGCGCGTTTGGTTATATAAATAGTAGAGCATGAATCCAGCAGCCAGGGAAAACGGCTCGTTTCGGGCTAATGCGCCCATTAAAATACTTGCGGTGGACGACCGGGAGGATAATTTGTTATCTATTGAAACAATCCTCGAAAAAGAGGGATTTACGGTCATAAAGGCAAATTCTGGACGGGCAGCTCTAAAACTTCTCCTGAAAGAACATGATTTTTCGTTGATCATAATGGATGTTCAGATGCCGCAAATGAATGGTATTGAAACGGCGACCCTCATATATGAAAGGGATAAATTAAAACATATTCCAATTATTTTCATAACGGCTTACCAGTTTGGGGATGACCTTATTTTCAAAGGCTATAAAATGGGCGGAGTGGACTATATTCATAAACCGGTGGATCCTGCACTGCTTCGTTTTAAAGTAGGTGTTTTCGTGGAATTATACCGGAAAACAAATGAACTGGTCCAACAGGAAGAAAAACTAAAAGCCATTAACAAGTCGCTTGAAATGGAAATCAAGGAACGCCGCATTTCCGAACAGCGTGTCCATTTGCTTAATGAACAATTACTGGAAAACAACTCAGAATTAAAATCAACCAATGAAGAGCTCGACCGTTTTGCATTTGTTGCATCTCATGATCTTCAGGAGCCACTGCGAAAGATATTGCTCTTCAATGACATGATTGCCACAAAATTAGGGAATACGGTTGATGCATCCGTTACAGATTACCTGGAACGTTCTGTCAAAGCCACAGCCAGGATGCAGATGCTGATCAACGACCTCTTGAAATATTCCAGGAATTCCCATACAGATGAGGATTTCATTCGGACCAACCTGAATGATTTATTGAACGATGTTTTATCAGATTTAGAAACGGAGATCAAAAAAGCCGAAGCGGTGATTAGCGTCAAGCCGTTGCCTGCCCTGGCTGTACTGCCGACTCAGATCAGACAGTTATTTCAAAACCTGATCAGCAATTCGATCAAGTTTTCACGCAAGGATGAACATCCCCAAATTGAGATTTTCTGCGATGAAATTCTAATCAACCCTGCGTCCGGATTCAAGAACGGATCATCTGGTACAATTCACAGAATAAGTGTCAGGGATAACGGCATCGGATTTGACGAAAAATATGCCGAGGAAATTTTTGTTGTATTTAAGCGCCTGCATAGTTACCACAATATTGAGGGGACCGGTATCGGACTGTCGATCTGCAAAAAAATTGTTGAAAGGCATAATGGAACCCTCACTGCACGCAGTTCCCCTGGAAAAGGTTCTACTTTCATTGTCAGCCTCCCGGATTTGGATCCATACTAAAAAAGAATGAACCAGGATATTTCAATTAAATATAATTATACGATATTGCAGGATGCCTTTAAACCCTGAAATACTCGCCCAGCGGATAGCAGAACTCACCAAGGCGCTGCAACGGCAAATTGACAGAGCTGGTCAAACCGGGTATGATCCCGCTTTAACCGAATTGCTCAAAAAAGATCTGGATTGGCTGCAGAATCAGCAGGAGCCGGAACCGCCACTTCCCTCCCGGGATTAAATACCCAAACCATTCACCATATGATGGCTAAGGCTAATGGAACAGAGTTAAACAGGTCGGATCCGAATCTCCATGTCAGGTTGAGGAAACACCCAGGGTAATTCACGAAATTTTTGTTATCACTGGGTATTTCAATAACCCTTGCTTTGGAGGAATGGAGGGGTACCCGGTTGTTTATTCCAATAAAAACGAATGATATCAGAAAAATAAGACTCCGAATTAAAAAGCGTCATATTTTTCAGAGACGGTGAGGAAGCGCCATCCTCTATTTCGAGTTGACTATTTGTAATGACCCTCGACTCGTCCCAAATTCCGGAATCAATCCATGTTTGCAGGAATTTTCCGCCGCCTTCGATAAGCACACTGATGATGTTCATGGAATAAAGCGCAGAAATGATGGAAGGAATGAGGGACTCATCCGGATTTATTTTTTTATATCGAAGATTTCCCGAAGCGCTTTCCTGTTGTCCGTTGAGCAATACAGTGGGAACAGTCCCATCGAACAGGTGTAAGGAATGCGGAAGCCGGAGATTTTTGTCAAGAACAATCCTTACCGGATTTTTTCCTGTCCATAAACGGTTGGTAAGTACAGGATCGTCCAGCAGGGCCGTTTCCGTACCCACCATCACGGCTGCTTCTTCACTTCTCCATCTGTGTACCTGGCGATTGGAATATGCATTGGAGAAATAAATTCGTTCACCGGTCTTAGCAGCCATTTTGTGATTTGCTGACTCGGCCCATTTCAAAATAATATAGGGTCGCCTGAGCTGATGAAAAGTAAAGAAGCGTCTATTGATTTCAATGGCCGCCTTTTCCATAACCGGGAAAATGACCTCAACCTGATTTGATAATAATTTATTAATGCCTTTTCCATCCACTTCGGGGAAGGGATCGCGGCAGGCAACCACTACGCGAGGGATCTTTTCTCTGATGATCAGGTCTGCACATGGAGGAGTCTTACCATGATGCGCACAGGGCTCGAGAGAAACATAGAGAGTCGACCCACTAATCAGCGCCTTGTCTGCTTCCTTTACCGAACGGATACAATTGACTTCAGCATGTGGCCCTCCAAAATATTCATGATATCCTTCACCGACAATTCTTTCGCCATGCACAAGCACCGCGCCTACCATTGGGTTGGGCGCCGTGTTGCCAGCCGCGAGAACGGCCAGCTGAAGACACCTTTGCATATAGGTTTCATGCAAAACATCGCCGGCCTTTTTGACTATGATTGTGGAATCGGGCAGCATGAACGCAATTTAATTCATTGTAAGTTTGCGACCATGACCATCGATGAAGCAAACCGGCAACTGATTTCCTCGCTTGTCCATATCTACGACGATCGCGAAGTGGCATCGATAAGTTCATTGGTATTGGAAAAAATCACGGGAATGTCAAGGACCGCGCGACTGATCCATAAGCATGACAAATTTGAGGCCCCCCAGCTTCATCTTTTTCAGCAGTGGCTTGCCGAACTTTCTGAGCACAGGCCTTTGCAGTATGTGCTGGGAGAGGCCTGGTTTGAGGGCCTGAGGTTTTATGTGGATGAAAACGTACTTATTCCGCGTCCCGAGACCGAGGAGTTGGTAGACTGGGTCCTGGCAGATTTGCAATCATTCCCGGCACCGGATTTAAGGGCCCTGGATATTGGTACAGGAAGTGGATGCATGGCGATCAGCATCGCGAAGAAAAGGAAGGAACTTCAGCTCATGGCCTGCGATATCAGTCCGGACGCCTTGGCCATTGCCCGCAAAAATGCAGTGGCAAATAATGTGGAAGTCGAGTTTTTCTTATGTGATATCCGGGATGTGTCTTCCTGGGGAGAAATGCCAGGTCTTCACCTCGTCATCAGCAATCCGCCTTATATTCCGGAAAGCCAGAAAGCAACCCTTGACAAGCACGTAAGACTTTTCGAACCCGAACTGGCACTTTTTGTCCCGGATGAAGACCCGATCCTTTTTTATAAATTGATAGGACAGTTTGCACGCAAAAAATTACTTGAAGGCGGCAGACTTTTTCTGGAATTGCATCATGATTTCGCCTGGGAGATCATGCACTGGTTTAACGAAAATGGTTTTTCCTCTGAACTGCGCAAGGATGTTTCCGGAAAAAGCAGGATGCTCAAAGCACAGTTTTAGTTGTAATCATCCAGGATTCATTTATCCAATCCGCTTACTTTTGCACAGTTTTTAGGATCTATGAAAATAATATCCATAATATCCGCGCTCGTTTTATGCCTGATTGCGTCCCATTTGGATGCGCAAACCGGAGATGCCCTCCTGACGGACTCGGGCTGGAGCTTTCATTTTCAGTTTACCGGTATCATCCAGTACCATCCTCCTTTTCATTCCCCTTACAGTGGAACCAACAGCCTGCAGGCAAATGCGGAAAGGGCATATTCCGTAACCACCACCTCATATATCGGAAGAATATTGTGGTGCGGGGCCTCCCTCTATTTCGATCCGGAAATGACGGGCGGCGAAGGGCTCAGCACAACGAGGGGAATTGCAGGCTTTCCCAATGGGGAGACCT
>JANWIY010000065.1 GCA_025449645.1 Chitinophagaceae bacterium
CTGACCTGGTTTTGCGGTAAAAGGCAGGGTAAAGAGCCTCCGGATCACTGGTCCTTCGCCCATACCTCACCCCATCGAATCTGGAGAGATTAGAGGAGGCTTCGGCTGTGGTGAGGATATAATAGGCTGGAACGATAAAATCCAGTAAATCAAAGGAAATTTCCTCTACCTGGTGGCCATCAGACCGGAGCTCAGCTACGAAGGAGTTTATGCGCTTCCTTATTTCAGGGTCCAGGGAGGGGTGCTCCAGCGCCTCTTTTAAGACGGCAACACGGTATTTAGGGGGAGGAGCGCCCAGCCCGGCAGTGAACTCAGGAACTGGCTGGCGTGAGGAAGTGCTGTCTTTCGGGTCAAATCCGGATATTACTTCCATTACAATACAGATATCGGGTATCGATTTTGCAAAAACACCAATCTGATCAAAGGAAGAAGCATAGGCAATTAACCCATACCGGGAAATCCGTCCATAGGACGGTTTAAAACCAATTACCCCGCAAAAATCAGCAGGCTGGCGTACGGAACCTCCAGTATCGCTTCCCAGTGAAACCATACAAAGACCGGCCTGCACGGCCACTGCAGACCCACCGGAAGATCCCCCGGATACGAGCTCCGGATCCAGGGCATTCATCACCCTTCCATAGACTGAATTCTCATTACTTGAACCCATGGCAAATTCGTCGCAGTTCAGGTGCCCGAGAATAATGGCCCCTTCCTGCAACATCCATTCTACGGCAGTAGCGTTGTAAAGCGGATCAAATCCTTCCAATATCCTGGATGAAGCTGTAAGCGGATGGTCCTTATAGCAAAGGACATCTTTCATTCCAATGACCACACCATGCAGCTTCCCGGTAGGATTTCCTTCCGTTCTTTCCCGGTCGAGACGGCCTGCAATTGAAAGCGCCTCCTCTGCATACACGCGAACAAAAGCATTTAAATAGGATAGCCTTTTTATCCGTTCAAGATAATAGGAGACCGCCTCCCGGCAGGACGTGGATCCGCTCAAAAGCGCGCGCTGATATTCAAGTATGGAAGAAAAAGAGAACAAGCTTTGTAACTACACGATCACGCAACGGTTCGCAACTTCTAAGGGTTGGTCGTTGTCGTGTTGGTAGTAGCAGTAGGTGTTGTTGTGGTGGTTACCGTGGGCGTTGGCGTTTCTCTCGGCTCATTCATACCATCTTCAAATTCTTTCTTCACATTGTTTTTGGCATCATTGAATTCGCGCATTCCACGACCCAGACCGCGCATAAATTCGGGAATTTTTTTTCCTCCGAAAAGAATCAATACAGCAAGAATGATCAGGATCCATTCTGATCCGCCCGGCGCTGATAAAAGAAACAAACACTGCAGGAAATGGCTGAACATAATCGTACTATTTAATTGCGTAAAGGTAATCCTTTGGGAATAAAAAAACTGAAGGTTTATTCTGCCGCCGGATCATTAACAGATGGTTAAATATCAGGAAATGATTCTTTTTTCTTTGATCCGGGCGCTCTTGCCGCTTCTGTCCCGCTGAAAATAAAGTTTGGCACGCCGGACCCTTCCCACTTTATTTACGGACACAGATTCGATATGAGGAGAAAACAATGGGAAAGTTCTTTCGACCCCAATGGCATCAGAAATTTTTCGGACGGTGAAAGTAGCTGTATGGCCGACACCCTGGCGTTTGATCACGTCCCCTTTGAAACTCTGGATGCGTTCCTTGTTGCCTTCCAGGATTTTATAGTTCACGGTAATATTGTCCCCGGCCTTGAAAGCTGGAATTTCTTTTTTACCGGTCAACTGCTCGTGGACATATGAAACTGCCGTACTCATGACATGATTTTTGGGGAAGCAAAAGTAACAAGCTTTCAGGTAAATTCAAAAACAATCGGCGGCACTGTCAGCGCGCGACATTCACTGCCCTCTTTTCCCTGATTACGGTCACCTTAATCTGTCCGGGATAAGTCATTTCGGTTTGTATCTTCTGCGCAATTTCAAAGCTCAGCTTATCGCTGTCGGTATCAGAAACCCGGTCGGATTCTACGATCACTCTCAATTCCCTTCCGGCCTGGATTGCATAGGCTTTTTCAACCCCGGGATAGGTAAGCGCCAGATTTTCCAGGTCTTTGATCCGCTGTATGTATTGCTGCATGATCTCGCGGCGAGCACCAGGCCTGGCTCCGCTGATGGCATCGCATGCCTGTATAATAGGAGCAATTACATATTGCATTTCCACTTCATCGTGATGCGCACCAATGGCGTTTACCACGGCCGGATTCTCACCGTATTTCTCGGCGATCTTCATTCCAAGCAATGCGTGGCTCAATTCAGTTTCTTCATCCGGAACCTTGCCGATATCATGCAGCAGGCCTGCACGCTTTGCAAGTTTCGGATTCATGCCCAGTTCTGAGGCCATGATAGAACAGAGATTGGCCACCTCACGGCTATGCATTAAAAGGTTTTGGCCGTAGGAGGACCTGAATCGCATTTTACCCACGATCCGGACAAGTTCTTTATGAAGGCCATGGATGCCAAGTTCAATCACGGTCCTTTCTCCTATCTCTACCACCTGTTCTTCAATCTGACGACGGGTTTTTTCCACAACTTCTTCTATGCGGGCAGGATGAATACGTCCGTCGGCAACCAGCCTCTGCAATGAAAGGCGGGCAATTTCCCGGCGAAGCGGGTCAAAGGAAGAAAGCACGATGGCTTCGGGGGTATCATCCACGATCAGGTCGACGCCCGTCGCGGCTTCCAGAGCCCGGATATTGCGGCCTTCCCGGCCGATGATCTGACCTTTTATTTCATCGCTTTCCAGGTTAAAAACCGTGATAGAGTTCTCAATAGCCTGTTCCGCAGCAGTGCGTTGTATGCTTTGTATGATGATTTTCCGGGCCTCTTTATTGGCTTTCTGGCGGGCATCGTCTATAATCTCCTGTTGAAGGGCTAGGGCCTGGGTATGGGCCTCATTCTTGAGGCTTTCAATTAGCTGGGTCTTAGCCTCTTCGGCTGTTAGCGCCGCAATCTTTTCCAATCGCCGGATATGCTCTTCCTGGTGCTTTTCCAGTTCAGTGCGTTTATGGTTTACCACCTCAATCTGGCGGTTCAGGGTTTCTTTGATAGCTTCGTTTTCTTTTCCCTGCTTATCCAGCATGTCCATTCGCTGGTTGATGCCCTGCTCTTTCTGCTTTATCCGCAACTCGGAATCGCTGAGCTTGCGGTTTCTGTCCATTACCTCTTTATCGTGTTCCGATTTAAGCTGTACAAACCTTTCTTTGGCCTCCAGGATCTTTTCCTTTTTCAGGTTTTCGGCGGAAAGCTGGGCTTCTGCGAGGATTTTCTGGGATTGCTGGTTTGCGTCTTCTATTTGCTTACGGGTGTTTTTGGAAAAGATCATTTTACCCGTCAGGATGCCCAGGCCAAGGGCTGCGGCGGAAATGATCGTATATATGAGGGCTGAATCCATTGACTCCTAGTTTAAAATGTTCAAAATCAAAATTTTATCATCCGAAAAGGCGTTAGGATGGTGAGCGAAGGTAAGGGATTTTTACGAAGGCCGGAGCGTAAGAGCAGCCTCAGGAAAGGATCTTGTCCAATTGTTCTTCCAGCTTATTCAGGGAATTGGTAAGGTCCGACGAGACTTGAGCGTCGTCGGTCTGCCCGGGTTGGGTCGCGTACCAGAGAAGCACCATGGAAACATAGTCCTGCATGTCTTTCCCGGCAAACTGCTTTTTAAACTCAATGATTTTGTCATTGATGATTTTGAGCGTGTTACGTACCGTTCCTTCATCTTCCGGTCTGATCTTGATCCGGAAAGGACGGTCGCCGATAACGATATTTATTGGGATCAGTGCTTGCATCTCTGAAATACTTGTTTTAACTTGTAATTCGCATCCGCCGGATAACGATTGTTCGAAGTTAAGTGAACTTCTTCTGAAGAATCCTAACGGGGATGGATTAATCCAGTATCCAAATCCAGTACCATGTTCCTGAAAATCAAGTCTCCGAATTTCATCGATCGCCTCAGCTTCGAAATTAACCAAACACACAATTCTTTATTAAAAGCAGTTCTGAAAGACGACCACGGCAGTGTATGCAGTGAACTTCAGAAAGAACTCGGCTTCGGACAGCAGTCCCTTGACTGGGACGGGCTTAATGAGCTTCCTTATGGCGTATATACGCTGGAAGTATCGCAGGGAGCAGATGAAATGAAGATGCGGTGTGTGAAACGCATTTGAAATTGAAAAAAGCTATTCATTCAGCAGGGCGATGCAACGATCGATTTCCCTGACGTACTGGTTTAGTCTTTTCTCAAGATCTTTTTTCTCTTTTTCATCGAGCCCACTTCCCGACATCTTTAAAATTTCAGCCTGAATGCGGAACTTTTCAACATCCTTTGAAAGGTCATCACAGCGCATACTCAGGCTTTTGAACTCAGCTTTCAGCTTTTCATTTTCTTTCTGCATTGCCTGGTGCAGCTTTACCAATTGCTGAAACTTTTCATGTACTCTTTTGAGCTGAGTTTCCGGATGCGTCATGGATTTGCTTTTTCGGTTGAATTACAGTTGATTTTTCCGGATTATTTTCTGATTTCAGCTTTCAGTTCCGATTCTGCAGTTTTCATGATCCTGTTCATCATACCATCGATTTCGTTATCGGTTAGCGTTTTTTCCGGATCCAGAAAGGTAAAACTGATAGCGAATGATTTCTTGTCTTTTCCCAGCTTTTCGCTTTCAAAAATATCAAATAATTGAACCTGTTGTAATTTCTCAAGGCCGATCTTTTGTAAGACCCGCTCTACCGATTCAAAAGGTAGGGATTTTTCTACGATCAGCGCAAGGTCACGGTTTACCGGAATCTGCCGGGGCAGTTCGGTAAATTCCAGGGACCGCTGTGAAGCCAGCATCAGAAGATTATCCCAGTTCAGGTCGGCATAGTAAACCGGCTGGCGGATGCCAAATTGACCAAGCAGGGAATTGTTAACCTGGCCCAAATATAACAAGCTGTATTTCCCGTGAACCACTTCCATGGCCACGCTGAGTTTTGGATGCGCAATATATGCCGGCGTTCCCCTAACACCGACGAGTTCCAGGATTCTTTCGCAAATGCCTTTGAGATAAAAAAAATCAGGTGCCTGGGTTTTCCCCTTCCAATTTTGCGGTTGCGGTTCACCGGTAAGGAAAAGGCAACAATGGTTCTGCTCCTGGTACCTGCCAACCTGCTGTACCTTGTATGTTTTCCCAAATTCAAAAAATCGGATTCCGCTGATTTTCCGGTTGAGGTTCCAGGAAATACTTTCAAGCCCGGTCTCCAGCAGGGAAGGTCGCATGATATTGAGCTCGGTGCTCAGATTATTGATCATCTTCACGGCGGTCTCCAGTTCTCCGGAATTATAGTAAGCACTGTTGGAGATGGAATTGGTCAGCATTTCGTTGAAGCCCGTACCCGAAAGGAAGCCTGCAATCTTTTCCCGCATCGCTTCGGCATCACGCTCCGTTTCTACGGAAGGGGAAATGGTTATGGCGGAAGGTATTTCAATATTATCATACCCATCTATGCGCATAATTTCTTCTACAATATCTGCCGGCAATTGAATATCCGGTTTATGATAGGGAGGCGCCACTAAAAGATCGTCCAGGCCTTCGCGCAGGATATCGAAACCAAGAGAAAGCAGAATATTTTTAACGGTTACCGAATGATAATTTTTACCACTCAGTTTTTTCAGATAATGATATTTCAGCAGGATCTGATCTTTAGGAAAGGTTTCAGGATAAACGTCAATGATATCCGATGCTATTTCACCGCCGGCATATTCCCGGATGAGTGCGGCAGCTCTTTTTAATGCGGGCACCGTTCCCGAAATATCCATACCTTTTTCAAAATGTACGGCAGCGTCTGTGCGGAGGCCATGACGAAAAGATGTTTTTCTTATAGAAGATGGATCGAACCATGCGCTTTCCAGAAAAAGGGATTTACTGGAATTGGTTATGCCGCTTCCTGCTCCGCCGAAAACGCCGGCAATGCAAAGCGGTGATTCCGAATCGCAGATCATCAGGTCGTCTGCATCCAGCTTTCTTTCCCTGCCATCAAGGGTGATAAAGGTTGTTCCTGCGGCCAGATTTTTTACAATGATTTTATAACCCTTGATTGCAGACGCATCATAAGCGTGAAGCGGTTGCCCCATTTCATGCAATACAAAATTGGTAATATCCACCACATTATTTATCGGCCGGATGCCAATGGCTCTGAGTTTTTCCTGCATCCAGGCAGGCGAATCCCGGATCTGTATCCCGGCTATGCTTATTCCGGAATACCTGGCGCAGGACTTCCTGTTTTCGATCTTCACAGTAACAGGAAGGCTTTGATTGTCTGTGCTGAAATGCGGTGAAACAGGCATTTTCACCTTGAAATCTTTTTTTTCCTGGTTGGAGAAAAATGCGCAAATCTCCCTGGCAACCCCAACATGGTTCATGGCATCCATGTGGTTTGGCGTTAGACCGATCTCATAAACATGATCCGATGATGGCTTGAGAAAATCAGCCAGCAGCGAACCTGGTTTCAGGTTTCCGGGCAGCACAAAAATGCCTGCATGGCTCCTGCCCAAACCAATTTCATCTTCTGCACAAAGCATTCCCTGGCTTTCCACACCCCGTATCCGCGCCGCTTTAATGGTAAGGGGCTGTCCCGTTTCCGGGTAAATCGTGGTTCCCGCGGTAGCAACAATTACTTTTTGTCCAACTGCCACATTGGGCGCTCCGCAAACAATTTGTAAAGGCCCGGGCCTGCCAGTGTTCACCCTTGTAACTTTCAGTTTATCTGCATCCGGATGCGGTTCGCAGGAGAGTACTTCTCCTATGACCAACCCTTTATAAAGTCCTTTAACGGATTCATAGGGTGTAAGGGTCTCCACTTCCAGCCCGACGGACGTGAGTATCCTGGAAAGAAGTTCAGGATTTGGTTTTACCGTGAGATTGTCCGGAAGGTAGTCGCAGAGCCAATTGTAGCTGATGGTCATGGAATGATCCCTGTTTTTTTAGAACGGTAAAGATAGTTTTTATGGGGTTTCTGCGGATTCTGTAATACAAATGTGAAAGCCTGCATGAATGGCAGGGTTTTAGATGCTTATCGCCTATTGGTAAATATTTGTTAACCGGTCGTCAATAGAATTACTTTTTATCCGTTAACCGGTCAAACCAAGAGATTATTTCTAACCTACTTAAAGTTAAAGCATGAAAAACACTATGCTCACCCTCATTGCAGGCGTATTTTTCCTTTTCTCCTGCGGCCCATCACGTGTTGTGGTAACTGAACCCGCACCTGATCCTGTTCCCGAACCGGCAGTATCCTATCAGTCATTTTATGATGACCTTTCTCCTTACGGAACCTGGATCAACTATCCCGGATACGGTTATGTATGGATGCCGGATGCAGGTCAGGATTTCAAGCCTTACAGCACGAACGGCAATTGGGTTTATACGGATGCAGGATGGACCTGGGCTTCAGATTATAACTGGGGCTGGGCCACGTTTCATTACGGCCGCTGGTTTTTTGAGCAGGGCTATGGTTGGATGTGGGTTCCCGGCAATGAATGGGCCCCTGCCTGGGTAAGCTGGAGAGGTGGAGGTGATTATTATGGATGGGCGCCCCTTGGACCGAATGTTTCCGTTGATGTCGCCCTGGGATCCTATAATCCGCCCGCAAACTATTGGAATTTTGTACCCAGGCGATATATGGGAAATCCCGGCTGGCACAATTACTACGTGAATGATTCGCGAAATGTAACCATCATCAACAACACAACGATCATCAATAATTACAGTGGATCAAACCGCGCAAGATATGCATATGCGCCTGGACCGGATCCACGCGAAGTGAGCCGGGTCAGCGGATCAGAAGTAAGGCCGGTGCAGATCCGGGAAGCCAATACGCCCGGAAGCAGGGTTTCAGGAAATCAATTCAATATCTACCGGCCACGGGTAAGCGAAGTTCCGGCTGGTCGCAACAACGCATCATCTCAACCGGTTCCTGCGCGCGTAAAGCCATTCAGCGAATTGAGGCCTGCGGTACAGAATCCAAGCATCAACGCAAGGCCTGCCAACCAGTCAGCGGTGGAGAATCCAAATCGTAATGCGGAGCCCCACTCCTCAACAGAGCCTGCAGTTCAGAGCCCCGGCAATAACAACCCAAGGAGCTCCCGCCAGCCCGCTATGCAGAATCAGAATACGCGGCCGGCTGCAACCGCCGAGAATCCAATCAACAACAATCCGGGACCCACCACCCAACCGGTACCACATAATCAAAATAATAATACGAATCAACGGTCGTCCGCACAACCGGACGTCATGCCCGGAGCGGTGAATGCCAACCCTGCAAATCCGAACCGACAGGCAGACGTAAGGTCTAACCCAAGGCCGGTTGTTCATCAGCCGGTTGCTGGTCAGCCGGTACAGCAGCCCCAGAGAACGGTTGCGCAACCTTCGCCCGCAAACCGGACGCAGGTGCAAGGCAGACCTGCGGCAGGAACCCAGAATACACAGGCCCGGCCCGTTCACCAAAATCAGCGTGCGAAGCCTGCACCTAAGCCTGATCAGAATAGAGAGAAGCCGAAATCAAAGGACGAGAATTAAAGAACGCGGCGTTTGTTTCTCCTGCTGAAATCTGTTTACGGCTTTTGCAAATCCTTAAGTTTTGTTTTAAATCCTTAATTCTTGTTTTGCAAAATATTTGTGAATAAATCTTTGTGCACAACCGGTGTGTATTTCCTTGGTTAAAAAGGGAAAAACTTTTTTAAATTGTGAATATCCGGGAACGATTTGTGTATATCTCCGGGAACGCTGTTAACAACCCAGTGAATCTATGCTGTATAAATTAAAAAAATTAAAACTTCCCTTAAAGGAATCAATGGGGTTTATATTCGCCCTCCTGATATCATTTGGTAACATTTGGATCATCGCAGCTTAATAATTTGCTAACAAAGAACCTTAACCACTTTTGGAAAGTGGATAAGAACAACCGGATATACATGGAGCTCACTAATTTAAATAAAGACCGGAAACTGAGACGCAATTCGCCGGTAGATATCAGTACGATGGTATTCGGCAAACTGCCTCCCCAGGCCCGTGAGCTGGAGGAAGCCGTACTGGGAGCGATCATGCTGGAAAAAGCAGCCTTCGATACCGTGGTCGAAATCCTGAAACCGGAATGTTTCTACCTGGAAAGCCACCAGGGGATTTACCGGGCCATGCAATCACTGGCACAGAAAAGTCAGCCGATCGACATGCTTACCATCGTTGAAGAACTGAAGTTCCGGGAAGAACTGGAGATTTCAGGTGGTCCTTACTATATTACAAGGCTGACGAATGCTGTCGTTTCCGCTGCCAACATAGAAGCCCATTCCCGCATCATTCTTCAGAAATTTATTCAACGTGAACTCATCCGGATCTCCGGAGAGATTATCGGGGATGCCTATGAAGACAGTACCGATGTGTTCGATTTACTCGACGATGCCGAAGGCAAGCTTTTCGAAATCACCAACAACCACCTCCGTAAGAATTTTGACAGCATCGATACGGTGCTGGTAAAAACCATCCATCGTATCGAGGATCTGCGCAACAAGAATGAAGATATTTCGGGCGTGCCTTCCGGATTCAGCTCACTCGATCGGGTAACATATGGATGGCAGCCTACCGATCTGATCGTACTTGCAGCAAGGCCCTCGGTAGGCAAGACGGCATTCGCCCTGAACCTCGCTCGCAACGCGGCCCTGCATCCCCGGAAAGCTACGCCGGTAGCCATTTTCAGCCTGGAAATGAGCGCCAGCCAGCTGGTACAGCGCATACTTTCCGCAGAGAGCGAGATATGGCTGGAAAAAATTGCGAGAGGAAAACTGGAAGAACACGAGATGAAACAACTGTATGCCAAAGGCATTCAACGTCTCGCCCGCGCGCCAATTTTCATCGATGATTCTGCTGCATTGAATATTTTCGAACTGCGCGCCAAATGCCGCAGGTTGAAGAATAAACATAATGTGGGTCTTATCATCCTGGATTATTTACAATTGATGAGCGGCACCGGGGAAAACCGTAATGGCAACCGCGAGCAGGAAATCAGTCGTATTTCCCGGGATCTGAAAGCACTGGCGAAGGAACTTCAGGTGCCCATTATTGCACTTTCCCAATTAAGCCGTGAAGTGGAAAAAAGAAAGGAAGGGAATAAGATGCCCCAGCTAAGTGATCTCCGTGAATCAGGTGCAATTGAGCAGGACGCAGATATGGTGATGTTCCTCTACCGTCCGGAATATTATGATATTACTGCAAATGAATTCGGGGAAAGTAATAAAGGAGAGACCCATGTTCGGATTGCAAAACACCGGAACGGTTCCCTGGAAACCATTAAACTCAAGGCTCTGCTGCATATACAGAAATTCATGGAGGACGATGGCGCTGGTGGCTTCGATGGTCTTCCCCCGGGTGGTAACTGGAAACCGGTTCAGGACGATCAGGGCGGTCCTAAACTATATATCCAGGCAGGAAGCAAGATGAATGATATTCCTTTTAATGAGGAGGAAGAAAGCCCATTCTGACCGGTTCCCCCACTCTTATTACCTTCAAGGTTATGTCCGGAGCTTATTTTTATTTTGGTTCCCTCAGCCGCATATCGGAAGAGTTTAAATTGGATGAACCTTCTTCCCGCCATATTGTGCAGGTGCTTCGTATGAAGGAAGGCGACAGCCTGATGCTGACCGATGGCCGGGGTTTGCAGGCAAATGCAAGGGTTCTTGAACCGCATAAAAAACGTTGCC
>JANWIY010000066.1 GCA_025449645.1 Chitinophagaceae bacterium
CGATGCATTGCAGAAACAAACGGGATTTAAAAATATCTGTATTGCCGGCGGCGTGGCGCAAAATTCCGTGGCGAACGGAAAGCTCACCAGGAATACTTCATTTCAACATATATATATTCCATCGGCAGGCCATGATGCGGGCATCGCTATGGGTGCGGCCTTATTCGTATATAACCAGGTGTTGGGCCGGCCCAGGCAGGGTCCGGTTTATTCAGCTTTCACGGGCAGCAGGTTTGATAATGAAGAAATAGAAATCTATCTGAAAATGCGAAACATACCGTACACACGTTATTCCGAAGAAGAACTATATGATATTGTTGCCGACCAGCTGATAAGTGCGGGCGTTGTGGGCTGGTTCAGTGGACGCGCGGAATTCGGTCCTCGTGCCCTCGGCGCACGTTCCATCCTTGCGGATCCGCGCAGGACCGATGCCAAGGATTTATTGAATTCCAAGATCAAAAGAAGGGAGAGTTTCCGGCCCTTTGCGCCTTCGATTCTGAAAGAATATGTAACGGAATATTTTGAAGTCACGGATGAAGTACCATTTATGGAGAAAGTTTTTCCAATCAGGCAGGAGAAGCATTCGGTGATACCGGCCGTAACCCATGTGGATGGAACGGGCAGGTTGCAATCGGTCGATGCCCAGGTATCTCCAAGATATTACCGCCTGATTGAAACATTCCGGCAAAAAACCGGTGTGCCGGTTTTACTCAATACTTCTTTCAACGAGAATGAACCCATTGTGAATTCCCCGGAGCATGCATTGGAATGTTTTTTGAGAACGGAGATGGATATGCTTGTTCTGGAAAATTGCGTGATCACCCGATAAATGGTTTAGTAAAAAATGTCATCTGGCTCAATAACCGTTTCCATTATAACAGCCACGTATAACAGTGCGGCGACCGTTGAGGAAACGATGCGGTCTGTGAGTGAACAGGATTATCCGTTTATCGAACACATTATCGTGGATGGACAATCGCATGACCATACGCTTCAGATCGTGAATGGGTTTTCACATACTGCCCTGGTAGTATGCGAAGAAGATACAGGCATCTACGATGCGATGAATAAAGGCATCCGGGCTTCACGCGGCGATATTGTCGGCATCCTGAATTCGGATGATATCTATGCGCATCGCGAGGTGATTTCGCGGGTTGTGGATGCATTTCAGGATGAAAATGTGCAGGCCTGCTATGCCGATCTTCAATATATGCAGGCAAAGGACCCTTCCCGGGTCACGCGTACCTGGAAATCCGGTAATTTTCAGCGGGATTCTTTTTATTGGGGATGGATGCCCCCACACCCGACTTTCTTTGTGAGAAAATCCGTGTACGAACGGGTCGGTCTTTTTGATACCAGTCTGCGTTCCGCTGCCGATTATGAAATGATGTTACGGATCCTTCTGAAAAATGAAATGGCCGCCAGATACATTCCGGAAGTGATCGTAAAAATGCGCACAGGCGGGATGAGCAATTCGTCGTTGATCAGCCGGTTAAGAGCGAATATGGAAGACCGGAAGGCCTGGCGCATGAATGGGCTGCACCCTTATTTTTTTACTTTATATTTGAAGCCCTTGCGGAAGATTACCCAATTTTTAATCAGATAACCATTATGGCAAAAGTTGCATTGATCACCGGGGTTACGGGCCAGGACGGCGCTTATCTGAGTGAGTTCCTGCTCGATAAAGGATACCAGGTGCATGGCATTAAAAGAAGAAGCTCGCTGTTCAATACAGACCGCGTGGATCATCTCTACCAGGACCCGCACGAAAAGCATGTTCATTTCCATTTGCACTTCGGCGATTTGACTGACAGTACCAACCTCATCCGCATCATCCAGGAAACCCAGCCGGATGAAATCTATAACCTCGGTGCGATGAGCCATGTTCAGGTGAGTTTTGAAACCCCGGAATATACCGCCAATGCCGACGGCGTCGGGATGCTTCGGTTACTCGAGGCCGTTAGATTGCTCGGAATGACAAAAAAAACAAAAATTTACCAGGCATCCACGTCTGAATTATACGGCCTGGTACAGGCGGTTCCCCAGTCGGAAACGACCCCTTTTTATCCCCGCTCTCCCTATGCTGTGGCCAAACTCTATGCTTACTGGATCGCCGTGAATTACCGGGAGGCTTATGGCATGTTTGCCTCCAACGGCATCCTGTTTAATCATGAGTCCCCGATTCGAGGAGAAACCTTTGTTACCCGCAAGATTACCAGGGCCGTGGCTAAGATCGGCCAGGGTCTTCAGGATAAACTTTTTTTGGGGAACCTGGATGCGCGCCGGGACTGGGGCCATGCGAAAGATTACGTGGAAGCCATGTGGCTGATGATGCAGCAGGATCAGCCGGAAGACTTTGTGATCGCGACAGGCGTAACAACCACCGTTCGTGAATTTGTGAAAATGTCATTTGCCGAGATCGGTATTCAACTTGAATTTAAAGGCAGGGAAGACCACGAACATGCTGAAATTGTTTCCTGCAGCAATGCGGATTACCAGGTGGAAACAGGAAAAAAAGTCGTTTGTGTGGATCCAAAATATTACCGGCCGACAGAAGTAGATCTGCTGATCGGTGATGCCCGCAAAGCGCGCGAGAAACTAGGCTGGAAGCCAAAATATGATCTGGCCGCCCTCGTAAAAGAAATGGTCCATTCCGATGTTGAACTTTTCCGCCGCCAAAAAATACTGAAGGAGTCGGGGTTTGAGATAAAGAACCAGTATGAGTAAGGGTTGATCGATGATGGTATATGGTGGATGGTGGATGGACTTTAGGTGCATCAGGCTTTTTATGAATAACAATCTTGGATCCAATGCGAATTACGCTATTCAAATAAGGGTCAAAATACCCCGCTGAAACATCGGCGAATGGATTAGCTTTAAAACATGTCAGCCTTGGTAAATATTCTACCACATTATACCTATGAAGATTACTGCCGTTGGGAAGGACGGTGGGAGATAATCGATGGTATCCCATACGCGATGAGTCCGGCTCCGTCTATGAGACATCAATGGATTTCATCCAATATTAAAGGAGAATTGAGAAGCGCATTAAAACTTGCGTCCTGTACCCAATGCAAGGCTTATGATTTTATTGACGTAAAAATTACGGATGATACTGTAGTTCAGCCAGACGCCTCTGTAGTTTGCGGAGAAACTCCAAAACTTTTCCTTGATTTCCCTCCGGTCATTGTAGTAGAGGTTTTATCCCCCTCAACCCAGATTAAGGACCGGAATGCGAAATTTGACCGCTATGCAAAATTTGGCGTCCATTATTATTTGATCGTAGATATTGAAGAAAACAAAGTGGAAATTTATCAGCTTTCAGCGGTTCAAAAATATATAAAGCAGGCCCCCGACATTACAAATTCATTTACCTTTCATTTACAGGATCAGTGCGACATAACTTTATCACTCGATAAGATCTGGGAATAGGAATGGTGGATGGTTGATGGTGGATGGACTTTTGGTGCAATTTTCAAAATATTAGCTTGCAGCCTAATTTTGTCCGGTCGAATACGCGTCGGGAAATCAAATTTCAAGGTTGTCCATCAACAATCCACCATCCACCATTAACGATGCCAATTACGCTTTCCCATTAAAACCAAAATGAACAAGCAGGACAAAATCTACATCGCCGGTCACAGCGGAATGGTGGGATCTGCAATCAGGAGAAGGCTCGAGGCGGATGGTTTCCAAAACCTGGTATACCGCACTTCAAAAGAACTCGACCTGGGAAATCCGGCGGAGGTAAAACTATTTTTTGAAGAAAATAAACCGGATTATGTTTTCCTGGCTGCTGCCAAAGTGGGTGGCATCCTCGCCAACGATACTTACCGGGCGGATTTTCTCTACGAAAACCTGATGATCCAGAATAATGTGATCCATTCTTCCTGGAAATATGGCGTCAAAAAACTGATGTTTCTCGGTTCATCCTGTATTTATCCCAAATTCGCAACCCAGCCCCTGAAAGAAGAATACCTTCTTACGGGAGCGCTGGAACATACCAATGAACCTTATGCCATCGCGAAAATTGCAGGTATAAAACTTTGCGATGCTTTCCGGGCCCAGTATGGAACGAATTTTATTTCGGTTATGCCCACGAACCTGTATGGCCCGAATGACCATTACGATCTGAAAAACGCCCATGTTCTTCCTGCCCTGATCCGTAAAATTCACGAGGCCAAAATAAACCATGAACCGTTCGTCACCATTTGGGGCTCGGGTGAACCCAAAAGAGAGTTCCTTTTTGTAGATGACCTGGCTGATGCCTGCCTTTTCCTGATGGAACATCATAACGAGGCCGGACTGGTTAATGTGGGTACGGGTAAGGACCTGACGATCATGGAACTTGCCGAACTGATCAGTGGCATTATCGGGTTCCGGGGCAGTATACAGCGGGATTTATCCAAACCCGATGGCACGCCCCGCAAACTCCTGGACATTTCCAAACTGAAAAACATGGGCTGGAAAGCCCGGATATCACTTAAAGAAGGGATTCGCAGGGTTTATGAAGCCTATGAAAAAGAGGGTTCGTCTACTCACGCCTAGCCTTTATCTTTACCGACTCTATTGCGCCTATGTTTAGTTTCTTTCGGAAAAAGGACCATGCACCGGCAGACCTCTCCGGTCTGGTTTCGGATATGCATTCCCACCTGATCCCGGGTATTGACGATGGGGCAACTGACCTGGAATCCGCAATAGTCATGATCCGCGCCATGTACGACCTGGGTTACCGGAAACTCATCACAACGCCTCACGTGCAGTGGGAAATGTACCGGAATACGACCGAAGCCATAAACCGCGGAGCCAAACTGGTCATGGACCGCCTCTCAGGAATGGATATGAAGGTGGTTTTCAGGGCAGCGGCCGAGTATTTCCTGGATGAGCATGTTGATGAGCTCCTCGAAAAGAATGAACCCCTTCTTACAATAGGCAAGAACATGGTGCTGGTTGAATTCTCTTTCATCCGGCAGCCGATGGACCTGCGCGAAAAGCTGTTTCAGTTGCAGATCAAAGGTTATCAACCGATTATAGCCCATCCCGAGCGCTATCTTTATCTCGGCGCCCATAAAAATCTATATGACGAACTTCATGATATGGATTGCCTTTTCCAGCTCAACCTGCTCTCCCTCTGTGGGTATTATGGCAAAAAGCAGGTAGAACTTGCCAACTACCTCATCAAGAAAAAATATGTGAGCCTGCTTGGCTCCGATCTCCACAACATCAGGCACATTAATATTCTCCGTGCCTCATCTTCCATCAGTGATACTGTTAACCGGTTGTTAGATTCAGGAGTACTTTTGAA
>JANWIY010000067.1 GCA_025449645.1 Chitinophagaceae bacterium
CTTCATCATTTCCTCAGACAGCAGCACGAGATATCCCGCGCCCTCACCCAGGTTAAGACCATGACGATGCTCATCGAAGGGCTTGCAAAATCCCTTGTCCAGGATCATCAGTGTATTGAAACCATTTAGTGTAAACCGAGTGAGTGCGTCAGCTCCGCCTACCAGTGCGAGGTCCAGCAATCCATGCCTGATCATGCGCGCTCCGGTAAAGACTGCATTTGCAGAGGAAGAGCAGGCGGTGCTGACGGTACTGATAAAATGATTTATGCCCAGGTGGTCTGCCACGATTTCTGTAATAGAACCGCATTCATGGTGCACCACATCCCGGAGTCTTCCGGATGAAGAATTCTTCATGAAAGATTCGAAGAAATCTTCTGTCTTGTCCATACCGCCGACCGTATTGGCTGAAATAAAACCAGTGCGCAAATTCTTTATGTTATGAATTCCGGCATCATCTAATGCTTCCCTTGCAGCCAGGGCGCTCAGCAGAGCGGTTCTGGGCGTCGCGGATGGAAGTCCGGTCAGTGCAGCCAGCGATTCGTTGCTGAGCTTTACTTCTGCAACCGGTAATTTTCCGCGCTGCATAGTAGGCAGCAATTTGATATCATCCATGCCGGCCCGTTCCATCTGAAATGCCTGAAGACAGGCAGCTGTGTTCTGGCCGATGGCAGAAACAACGCCCAGTCCTGCTACATATACTGGCGGGTTCATGAAGCTTTTTTCGCGGGGGAATGTTCGGTAATATAGGTTGCCATGGTCCTTACAGTATGAAATACTTTGGGTCCTTCTTCCGCCTTGACGAGTTTGATTTGATAATCCTGTTGCAGGAGTACGATCAGCTCCAGGGCATCAATGGAATCCAGTCCCAGGCCCTCAACGAATACAGGCTGATCATCGCCGATGTCTTCCGGCTTGAGATCCTTTAGGTTCAGCCTTTCAATGATCTGCCTCTTCAACTGATCCATTAATTTATCCATGGCTTGTGTTATTCAATAGATTTACCTCTGCAGCCGTAAAGGGTATGGCATTTTTTTTTCGGGAAGTTTCCACCATCATGAGCATGGCCCGGTACTCTTCTCCCAGATAGTCCACCCATCCGCAAATACAGCTTTTTATCAGTTTGCTGTCAAACAAACCATTTACATAAGCTACCATAAAATTACCATTGAAGGCCTTAAATACAAAAAATGCATTTTCACCTCTAAACTTATGCTTTATTGCAATTTCGCCGATCACGATGTTTGGGAGTGTGTATACAAACAGGGCCGGACTGGCGCCTGCTTCCATCGTTGCGGCGAATTTCAGATCAACATCCAGGCTGCCATGGGTATTGCTTAACACGATACCTGTTTCATCATTCCCATATTTATCTGCATGACCACTTTCATTCAGTAAAATTTCTGCCGCCAGCAGACCAAGTTTCGATAGCTGATCCATTTTATGGAATTTTGGATAGGCGATCTTATAATGGGTGTACAATTCGTCGAGGAAATCCGCTGCGCTGAGTCCTTCGCGATGAAATTCCGGCTTCCCGTTTTTGTAAACGGTATTGCCTGCAATTGAGCATGAAGCGGTAATAAATCGGGCCGGTTGCAATGTTTGATCGATAAATAAATTAATGAAGTTTAGGGATCTTGCTGTCGCGGATATTAATCAGCGCCGCCAGACGGTGCAGGGCAGTCTGATGATTTTTTACATAGGGATTATTCTGATCCCACACGTAACCGGCCAGTACGGAACAGATCTGGCTTTTGATCAGTTCATCCTGGTTATCGGCAAAGAAAATAGTATCGAGCGTTCCTTCATACCAGGCCGTCACATAGGAGCGGAAGGTATCCACCCCCTGCATCATCGGTTTCATATATTCATTTTCCCAGTCAACTTTTCCTCCTTTCAATTTTTCCACAACAAGCTTTCCGGCAATCTGGCTGGAAACAGTAGCCAGCGTGACACCGGAAGAAAATACAGGATCCAGAAATTCCGTTACATTTCCTGTAAGTACAAATCCGTCTCCGAAAAACCGGTCCGTGGTACTTGACCAGGATTGTAAGGTCTTTGGCTCAAATAAAAATTTAACCTGATCAAATCTTTCAGCCAGATAGGGCTGGGATACTATGAGCTTTCGCAATTGATCCTCTGTAGTCCCGGTATACTTTTCAAAAAACTCCGGATCCCCGACAAAACCAAGGGAAGTGATTCCATTGGAAAATGGAATGATCCAGATCCATACGGCGGGAGCATGAACGACAATAGTGATCCTGTTGGGTTCATCGGACATCGATCTTTTGGTATCGATAGTATGAGAAAATAATGCTTTCCGCGGGGGCAGGCTGGATGGTTTATCCATATTAAATAACCGGGGTATTACGCGCCCGTAGCCACTGCCATCAATAATGAATTTTGCTTTTATCTCTGATGAATTGCCATCCTTATCCTGTACGGTGGTTACAGAATCCGAACCGTTGAATTCGATGCCGGTAACCGTGGTTTCATAATGCACGGACACGCCCATTTTTTCTACTGTATCGGCCAGGGTCTTATCAAACTCACTGCGGGGAACCTGATAGGTCCATTCCCATCCCCGGGTGAACTGGTCACCAAAACGGTAGTCGCATATCTTTCCATTCTTCACAAATTTAGCTCCTGATTTTTGTTGAAAATTCTTCTCCGCTACGGCTTCCAGGAATCCGGCTTCGCCGAGGGCTTCCATGCATCTCGGGAGCAAACTTTCACCGATCACAAACCGGGGAAATCTCATTTTTTCCACGATCTGCACCTTATATCCTGCTTTATTGACAATCGAAGCGGCCACTGTGCCTGCCGGACCTGCTCCGATTACGAGTACATCTGTTGAATTCATTGGCATGATCGTTCCTGTTTTGCGTTTATATTTTTTTTGCTTTTTTGCACTTTAAAAGGGTATGGCTCAAGCCGATCTCATCTATTCTTTCTTCTATTTTAAATCCGGCTTTCTCAATACAGCGAATGAATACATTCGAGTTATACATCTGACTATTGCCGTTTGCCAAAGCCGTAAAATAAACTGAAGTTTGCTGGAGACAAAATGCAGCTGCCTCGAATCGCTGATCATCCCAGAAAGCTTCCAGGATCAAAACATATTTATCATCTTCCAGCGAGTCGTGGCAGCGTTTCATGATGGATGTGATTTCCTCCTCTGAAAAACAATCCAGGAACTGGCTCATCCAGATGGCATCAAATCCTTTCGGGAATGGAGCTTTTTCGTCCAGAATGTTTACCGGATAAAAAGAAATACGGTCCTCCAATTTCTCGAGTCTTACTTTCTCTTTTGCCACATTCAACTGTCCGGGAAGATCCATGATGGTAATGTGAAGGTCTTTTGAAAACCGGGCACTGGCGATGGCCCACTTGCCGGTATTTCCTCCGATATCCAGTATCTTTTTGATGGTCCCGTCGTATATTTTGGGCAATGTCAGGGGGAAAGCTATATCGCTGAAAAAATGGTCAAAGGCAAACCAGCTCTTCTGAACAGGTTCGGGCAGGGAGGAAAGGCCCTCGTAAATGGTATCCCAGTTTCCGAATTCTTTCAGGCCTTCCGGTCTGCCTGTTTCAATGCTTTTATCGAGGGAAAATAACCCTTTATAGCATACATCATGAATAAAATCCATGTTCACCCGGGTAAGCGGATCATTGTTAACGAAGAATCCCGTCTTGGTGATGAAATATTTATCGTCTTTGGTAGTAACCAGTCCAATGCCGAGTCCCGATTCGAGCAGAATGCGTGTTCCGTAGTGAGGAAGTTTCACCTGATCGCGTATCTGTTCCAGTGTAAGACCGTCCGCTTTGCAATCCAGCAAAACCTTCAGTATCCCGGAATTGCGGAGTACGCGTGCCACCTGGAAAACGACGGGACCAAACGCGATCCACTGTGCCAGTCCTTTCGCTTCGATGGCTGATTTATTATCCTTGCTGAAAAAATTCATGTATCAGGGTTTCCGTTCGCGGAAGTTAAAGATATTTTATCCGCTGAATTTCAATTCAGATTTTCCAGTATGATGGCCGCATTGCAGCCACCGAATCCGGAGGCCGTTTTCAGGCATTTTCCAAGCTTTGCGTTGCTCAGTTCTTTTATTACGTTTATCGGCACTTCTGTTCCCGGTCTGGAAAACCCGAGGGTTGGAAATAATAAATCTTCCTTCAGTGAATGCATGGATATGATAGATTCCACAAGTCCGGCCGCTCCCAGCGTATGCCCATAAAATCCTTTGAGGCTGTTCAATGGTATGGAAGACATACCGGCCAGGTGGACTGCTTTGGCTTCCATTTCATCATTATACCGCGTGGCAGTGCCGTGGGCAGAAATAAAATCGATCTCAGATGATTTGACACCTGCCTGTTTCATCGAATTGCGGATGGCAAGAAACAACTCTTCGCCTGTCCGGGAAGGGCCGGAAATATGATTTGCGTCATTGCTTACCGAGCCGCCGCTCAGTAGAATCGCATCTTCTGTTTTATTCCTGGAAAGAAGAACCGTCGCAGCAGCCTCACCGAGGGTAATGCCGTCCCGGTATTCATCAAAGGGCTTGCAGGGCTCCGGACTTATCGCCTGAAAAGATTGGAAACCTGAAAATATGAATGCAGTGATCAGATCTGCACCTGTCACGACCACCTGGTCATACATCCCGGATTGGATCATGCGCATTCCGGTGATCATAGCCAGTAATCCTGAAATGCAGGCATGGGAAACCACTACAGGTTCGCTAACAATGCCCAGGTATTCTGCAATCCGACCCGCACTCTCGCTTAATCCAACCCGTGTTCGGGTCGCGGCGTTTACCAGTTCCTTTTCAATGAGGCTGATATTTCCTTTTGTTGAAGATAGGATGAATCCGGTGCGCGGATCTGAAAAATCAGATTCCCGTTTTTTCATGGCATCTTTCACTGAAGCAAGAACAATATGCTCGAAGGCCGTAAAAGAAGGATGACCAGTTTTTAATTCCGGATCCAGGATCGAAGCGTAAAAAGGTTTATCGGAAATGCCCTTGGTCTGAAGGCGGATCCCCGATTGCCTGTTTTTCAGAGATGATAAATTACCTGACGTATCCTTTCCCAGCGGTGAAATAATATTATCGGCCACCACAAAAACTTTTCGCATGATTGGAGTTTAGGAAGAAAGATGTTTTCTTTTCCACGCCTCAAAAAAAGGCGGGTTAGTAAGTTGCAGTGCGGAATGCTGGCTGTCGAGAAAAACCTGAATAGAAGATCCGGTGGCTACCAGCTGGTGGTTTTTCTTATTGTAAAGCTTGTAACCAAACAAAAGTTTGGCGGCGTCACAGGGTGTAAATGTGGTTTCCACAACCACAATATCCCCATAGCGAAGGGATTTCTTAAAAGAACAGTCCACGTGAACCACAGGAATTACGAAACCCTTTTTATAGAAATCCAGATAGCCTATTCCGTAATGATTGCCGAAAGCTTCGCGGCCATCTTCAAAATAACGTATATAGTGCCCATGCCAAACAATGCCGAGTGGGTCAGCCTCATTAAAACGCACCAGGATCTCTGTTTTTACCGTCAGCTTGCTTACCATGGGCAGACTAATATAGATGGATCAGGCACCTGCTTTGGCCTTCCATTCCTTGTATTTTTTCTTTTCTATCTGTTCCAGAACGCTTTTGATACCGGCAGCCCAATAATTCCTAAAACCAAACCCCATACTCACTTTCCCTTCCAGGCGGTCAGTGAATAATACTTTCCTGTCAGACATATCCACAATCGTCACCCAGAGAGCAATTGCTTTTTCGGATTTGCCCATGGCTTCGGAAACCATGAGGATGCCAAGGCCTTTCTTGCCTTTGAAATCATACCCTTTTACCATGCTTGCAATATCCTCTTCTTTGAGGCGATGGAAATCACTGGTGTTGGTAGATTTGATCTCATCTGCATTTGTTTTGGAATTGCGGTCATTCACGTAACTCAGATCATGGTCCACCGAATTGCTCCGGTGAAATGCTTTTTGAATGTCATACTTTTTGACTTCATCCACCACAAGGTCATTCAGACCATTGTATTGACGGTCCTTGATATCGCTGACATTTGCATTTGCATCGTCAATCACTTTATTCTTGGTAAAGTCAATACCCAGCCAGAGTGCGTTTGTTCCTTCGGAACTAAAAAAATCTTTCAGGGATTGCGCCTTCACGGATGCCGATAAAAATAAGAAGATGAGGGAGAAGGCGGCCCATCTCTTGGTTGATTGTTTTTTCATGATCTGATTTATTATTGGTTACTGATAAAAATTTTCAGGTCACATTTCGCGATCAGCCTGTCATTCATCCTCACGGTGCCGGAAACAAGCGAAACCTGCAGAACTTTTGACTGCAGCAATATTTCCAGCTTGATCTCCTGGTTCACGGGAGGCCATTCAAAAATTTCGAGATGCTGAACAGCGCCAATATATCCTACCGGAACCGGTTTGCTCTTCTTTTTAAAAAGGTATCCCGTTCCAGCTGCTGCAGTTTGGGCCATAGCTTCCACCATACCTGCCGAGGAAAAAAAGCCTTCCGCAGCAAATATATTTCCTTCCCTGATGAGTAAAGTGGTTCTTGAGGTTTTTTCATCCGCGTAAATCAGTCTGTCCACCATCACAAAAGGCTCCCGCTGGGGAATGAATTCCTGAACATGAACAGCAGCAAAACTCATGAGGGTAAAGGTAGGGATTTAGGGAGAAAAATGTGTTGGGCTGATTGGTGAAGGTGGATAGTATATGGTTAATGGTTGATGGACTCTGGGTGCAGATTCGAATCTGGTATTGGTCAACTTTGAACCGTAAATTAGAAGTAGCCCATGGTTCGCGCATTTTTCAGGAAATTCTGCTGATTTCCATAAACCATCTACCATCAACCATCCACTTTTCCAGAGGCCCAGAAATCATAATAATTATACCATTGCAGTGGATATTTCCGGATGCAGGCTTCCATTTGATCACAAAATTCCTGCAGCATTGGTCCGGTGCCCTCATCCTTTGTTCTGAAATAGATTTTTGGGGGACTGGCATAGAAATGATAGCCAAGAGAAGTTTCTTTCATTCCAAATACAAAGGAAACAGGCACCCGGAAGCCTTTGGCCAGCAGGAAGGGGCCTGCCGGAAATTGCGCGGGCTCATTGAGGAGGGTCCCGGTAATCGTTTTATTCCCTTCGATAAAACGGTCTGCATGCATGCAGACAAACTCGTTATTCTTAAGGGCCTCATAGATGGCATAAATATGGGAGAGATCTTCTTTAATGAGGATGATTTTTGTGCTGCGATGGCCCGTTACGCCATCCATATATTCCTTAATGCGCTGCTGTTCTCCGTCGAACATGACGATACTCATATCGGCATTCAGCCGTTGAAGGAGCTGACCTGCTATTTCCCAGTTACCAATATGGGCGCTGAGCAGGAGCCCACCCTGTTTTGATTCGACCATCTGTTTTAAATAATCCTCACCGTCAAAATCAAAACTAAAGCGGTTAGGGATCCCCGCCATAAGCACAACCCGGTCAATTATCGTTTGGCCGAACCAGTAATAATTTTTATAAATACTCAGTACCGCCCGGGTGAATGAGTAACCTAAGTGCCGTCGAAAATAATCAAACAAAAAGCGTGACGATTTCCAGGAAAATAAAAAGAAATAGACGGAAACCACGGCAAGCAGGAGGTATGCCGGCCGCACACCGCCGGCCCTGATTACCCAGACGAAGATCCGGAAACCTGTTTTGTTACCCCTGGACTTGCCCTGCCATGACGGCATCACTTGGTTCTTTAAGCTGAACGCGGGAGATGATATACCCGTAAAAATCGCGGAAGCTGATGATGCCCGTAAAATCTTCCGGTTTTACTTTGAATGAAAAATTATTCTCTATAACCACAACGAGATCAATATAATCCAGGCTATCAAGTTCCAACACCTGGCGAAGATTTGCGTCCGGGGTTATCTGGTTTATATCCACTTCAAATTCTTCTGAAAGAAACCCGTTGATCTTGTCAATAATGTGTTGAAATTGTTTCATAGTAGCTGGTTTAACGTTTAAGGCGCCCATTTTCTCACGATCAAGGTCGAATTCGTACCTCCGAAGCCAAACGAGTTGGACAAAAATACATTTATATTTTTTCCCGTAGAAGTTTTTACAATGTCCAGTTTGGCAGAATCTTCATCTGGATTTGCAAAATTGATATTGGGGGCGATAAATCCATTTTCCATCATGATCATACAATATACGATTTCACTAGCGCCTGCCATCCAGCATTCGTGCCCAGTCATGGATTTCGTGGAACTCACGGGAACTTTTTTTTCGCCGAACACTTCTGCAAGCGCTTTGGCTTCGCTGGAATCGCCCGCCTGGGTAGAAGTTGCGTGCGCGTTGATATAATCAATCTCATCCGGTTTTAGTCCTGCATCTTTCAGCGCCATGTTCAATGAACGTACCGGTCCGTTTACTGTCGGGTTTGAAATATGTTCGCCATTGGAAGAAAATCCATAACCCGTTACTTCTCCCCATATTTTTGCTCCTCTTTTTTGGGCGGAATCAAGACTCTCCAGAATTACCGTTGCTGCACCTCCGCTGGGGATAAGGCCGTCCCGGTCCCTGTCAAAAGGGCGGGAGGCTTTGGAAGGTTCGGATTCATGAACGGAGAATGCAGAAAGGGCATCAAAATTGCCCATGGCAAGACCGTTGATCTCCTGGGCTCCTCCCGTTATGATGCAGTCCTGAAGCCCGGTTTTTATGAAATGATACCCCAGGCCGATGGCATGGGATCCGCTGGCACATGCTGCGCTGATTGTAAAATTCACACCCCTCAGCTTAAATATCGTCGCCAGGTTCATGGTCACCGTGGAATTCATCGTTTGGAATACTGCGCCGGAACCGACCAGCATGGTATCTTTTTTTTGCCGCATGATATCGACCGCCTCGATGGTAGATCTTGCCGAGCTGTCGTTGCCGTAAAGAATGCCAATTTCATTTTGTTGGATGTATTCAGCATTGATCCCTGCCTGTTCCAATGCCTGGAGGGAGGCCATATAAGCATACTCACCCTGTTCCGGCAGCATGATCCGGGCCCTCCGGTCAAGAAGACCTTTCAGGTTGGGACGATCCACATATCCTGTAAGCCCCGAGCGGTAACCCATTGCCTTGCGGCTTTCATCCAGAATGATTCCCGATTTTCCCATCATCAGGCTTTCCCTGACTTCTGCCAGGTTCTTTCCGATACAGGAATATATCCCCAGCCCGGTGATCACAACTCTGTTCATGACGGGAAATTAGGAAACTAATGCGGAAATGTGGGTCAATTTTCAAATTTTCAAATCCCCTAAGAGTACATCCCTCCATTTATCGAAATCACTTCTCCTGTGATATAGCCTGATTCATGCGATGCGAGGAATGCGACAACATGCGCCACCTCTTCAGGCGTGCCTAAGCGGTTGGCGGGAATAAGTGCTTTCATTTCTTTTTCAGAGAGACTGCCGGTCATGTCGGTGCTGATAAATCCCGGTGCAACGGCATTGACAGTTATTCCTCTGCGGCCTACTTCCTGGGCAAGGGACTTGGTAGCGGCGATCAGACCCCCTTTTGCTGCAGCATAATTGGTTTGTCCGGGTAGTCCCTTTTGGCCGGAGAGGGAGGCGACATTGATGATTCGTCCATATTTTTTTAACAACATTCCATTGAGCACAATCCTGGTGATATAAAAAAAGCTATCGAGATTTGTCCGGAGTACATTCTCCCATTGTTCATCCTTCATCCACATCATCAGCACGTCGTCTTTGATGCCGGCATTGTTTACCAGTACTTCGAGCGAATCTTCCTTGTGATCTTCTATCCACAGGCCAAGCGTATCGCCAATTTCCTGCCTTTTGCTGACGTCGAATGGCAAAAGTTCGCCGGAACCATTGGATTTCCTTATAGTTTTCAGCGTATCCTCTGCACCGGAAGCATTGGATTTATAATTGATGAGGACGTGATAGCCCATGGAAGCAAGTCTGATGCATATGGCTTTTCCAATTCCTCGGGAACCGCCGGTTACTAAAGCGCAATTCATGATAGCAAAATTAATGATTAAGAAAGCGGCAATCAGCGGGGGCTTTTGCCACTTGGTGCGAGGGCAAACTGCGGATCATTCTCAAAAAGGTATTGTCTTACTTTTTCCTGCTCGGCATATCTGGGAGCATCATCCACAAATTTCGGGAATATCTTTCGAATGGTTTCGTAAACGTTCTGTGTTGAAGGGGAGAGTTTTTCATGGCATCCCAGGTAGTCAATCGCCTGCATTATGGTCATCGCCTGTATGGCAATGACTTCATAGGAATTATCAATCACTTTTTTGGTCATGATGGCAGCATTACATCCCATGCTCACAATGTCCTGATTATCGTTGTTGTTGGGGATGCTGTGCACATACATGGGATAGGAGAGTGTCTGGTTCTCAGCGACCGTGGAAACGGCGGTGAACTGTATTCCCTGCATCCCGAAATTAAATCCGAGCACGCCAAGATTTACAAAAGGAGGGAGGATCCGGTTGAGTTTTTCATTCAATAAATAATTCAGCTGACGTTCAGATAACATGGATAGTTTGGTGATGGCTATCTTGATTTTATCCATTTCAAGCGAAACGTAGTCGCCGTGGAAATTACCCCCATGAAAGATATTCTGGTTTTCATGGTCAATCACCGGATTATCATTCACGGAATTTAATTCGTCCACCACAATTTTCTCTGCATTCTCAAGTGTATCGTAAATAGGCCCCAGGATCTGTGTAACACAACGCAGTGAATAGTATTCCTGCACTTTATCTTCAAATACATCGTGCTGGATGTTAGCGGGATTATAGAGATGTTCGGAGCGGCTATGGATCATTTTGCTGTCTTTCAGCAAATGCCTCAGCCTGGCGGCGATCCTGTTTTGCCCCTGGTGAAGCTTCACCATATTGAGCTCTTTCGAAAAATGATCATCATAGGCTTCCACAATCTCATTCGTCATTGCGGAGAGGACGACCGACCAGCTCAATAGTCTCTTGGCCAGCAGGATATTGATTAATCCAATGCCGGTCATGGCGGATGTGCCGTTCAGTACAGAAATACCTTCCCGGATTTGGATTTCCAGGGGTTTAAGCTTGAACTTTTTGAAAACCTCCGCTGTCGGGCAGCATTTGCCTTCATGCCAGACATTACCCTCTCCCAGCAGGGTTAGTGCCACATGGGCAAGTTGAATGAGATCACCGCTCGCACCTACGCCACCATGTTCGTAAATACAGGGAACAATATTATGATTGATCAGGGAGGCAAGCAATTCCACAAGGCTGGTATGTATGCCCGAGTGTGCCTGCATCAGGCTATTGAGGCGTGCAAGCAATACGGCTTTCCCCAGCAGGGGGCTTATCAGGTTGCCCATGCCGGAACTATGACTGCGGATCAGGTTATATTGGAGCTGGAGCCGGTTATTATCGCTTACCTTATACTGAGCCATAGGGCCGAAACCGGTATTGATCCCATAAATTAATTTTCCGGTAGAAAAGCTTTTCAGGAACAGGTAGCTTGCCTCCACCCTGTCCATTGCGGGCTTGTCCAGGGTTATCTTTTCATCCTTAAATACGATTTCCGAGAAATTTTCGAGAGAAAGAATCCGGGCTCCAATGTCTACCATGTATGCAGTATGTTTAAGGTCCCTCTGATGAGCAAAAAAAGCGAAATAAGGCCAATGAGGCAAATTTTTGTTGAATGTTTCAGGTTGCCGGAGGATTCGTTGATGGTTGATAGTTGATAATCCACCATATACCATCCACCATATACCATCCACAACAATAATAGCACCCGGTTATTTAAAAACATCTTCTTTCAATCCGTTATTAATCAAATAAGAATGAATGCTGATTTCAATTTTCCCGCGCTGGTTTTTTTGGTCCTGGCCCTTGTTATTTTCCGGAGTGCCTTCGTCATAGTCAAAAGTAACTCCTTTAGGCAGCTTATAGTCCTGAGTGTTGAAACTAAATACTATTTTGTCAGGCAGGGAGGCCTGGGCATATTTGCCATAGCTCAATTCCACTTCATCCGTACCGTTTTCCCGGGTGGTTATTTTGGCTTTCATAATCAGGGTGCGGGCGGTATCAATATATAAAGTGGCCAGCACCAGGTCGGCATTTTCATTTTCAGGCAGAAGTTTCAGTACGCGAACAGGAAGGCCGTTCAGTTTACCGTTTCCTGCATCGATCACCTGGTATTTTCCGGCTACCAGGCTGTAGAGGCTGATGCTTACCGATTCTTTGGGAACCAGTGAAATGCCATGCTCATTCCTGATCCTGATCTTGCCGGGCTTTTTATAATACAGCTTAACTTCCGCATCCGGCACGCGAAGAAAGGGGATATTGGTTTTCATTCGGGCTTCTGCCTCGTAGTCGTTTATTTTTTCAAGCTTTTCCCGGATGGACCTGATTAATCCGGATGCGTCCTGCGCAGGAAGGCGGATAGTGAAGATCATGAAACATAAAAAAAAGATCAGGCTTCTCTTCATGGATAATCGTTTAACTGAGGATATCCTTTTTATTAAAAATAAAAATAGCAGAAGAAACGAAGGCTGTAATATATATAATCAGGATGCAGAGGCTTTTCATGATGGCATGCAGGTTTTCAATCGTGCCGGTTATAGCAGAGCCTGTGGCATCCACTTTTGTATAGAAAAAACCTTTCCAGGCAAGCATATGGGATGTGAAAAGAAAAGGCTTTACGGTGCGGTCATACATGGGAATCTGCATTTCTGAAAGGAGGGTAAATACAATGACGATACTGATCGTGGCAACGATGGGGCCAATGGAATTCTCTGCAAACACTGACAAGAGAAAAGCCAGTGCAGCCACGGTGCTGAGGGCGACCGTTGCGAAAGCGAAGGCGGCGAGGTATCTCCACATCACGTCCTGCTGACGGATAATTTCCAGGGAATCGTTTCGTGCGATGAGGATATCATTCGTTCCGAAAAAAAGGATGCTGAGGGCCAGGGAAATAAAGGCAAGCCAGATCAGCAGTAAAGCAGTATATATGATAATGGCCAGAAATTTAACCAGCATCAGTTCCGTCCGGCTTACCGGTTTGCTCGCCAGCAGGCGGAGCGTGCCCATATTGGCTTCTCCGGCGATAGAATCTCCGGCTACGAGGGCAATCAAAAGCGGAATATGTATGAGAAGGAGGTTCAGGATAATAAAACATACAAAATAGCCATTCAGAATATGCGCATAGGGAATTTCGAGTGTATCTTTCAATCCGCCAACCATGAATTCAATATAGGATTTTCCATCATATTTCAAAGCGGCCTGGACGATGATCACCATCACGGCAATGGCACCGAAGCTGATATACGTGCGGGGCTTACGGAATATTTTGAATAATTCAA
>JANWIY010000068.1 GCA_025449645.1 Chitinophagaceae bacterium
GAAATGAAACTTTGAAATCAAAAATTAATAATTAGCAATTGCCACGAACTTTAAAGAAAGTCTGACTTCTGGCTTCAGACCTTCGACTTCTCATCCAACCACTATCCCATAACAGTGATCTGGCAGTCAAAACCGTTAGATACTCATTCCCCAATCCCGGGTATTGAAACAGAAGATAGCTTTATTCTAGTACGCTTACGCGGTTAAGCCCTTGTATCGGTTGCGGGGTTTTATTATTCATTAACTCTAACAATCATTTTATGAAACAATTTTTATTTTGGCCGAAAGGCAGGCTAGGAGTTTACAATCTGATGTACGTGATTATGGCAGTTGTTTGTTTTACAGGTTGCAGAAGAGAGCCGGGCTTCCATGTGGATTTGCCTCCCTCTTTCTATTCGGCTGACGTGATTGACAAATGGATGACGCTTGAAATAAGAATTTATAAGAATGCAACAGGCTTTGGCAATGGAGGATTTGCGCGGCCATTTGCCTATTCCGGCATCAGCGCTTATGAATCCATTGATCCCGGATTACTTTCCTGGAAGCATAAATACAATGGTCTTTCAGGACTGCCGGAAACAGATCCGTTTAAAAAATACAACTGGCCCGCCAGCGTCAACGCGTCCCTGGCTGAAATCAACAGAGGTTTTTTTACAACCGCCAACCTGGATGCGACCGATCTGGCCGCGATTGATTCACTCGAAAACGCCCTAAATCTTGGTTTCAGTGGAGAGAAAGCCGATGTACTCAGTCGCTCGGTGGTTTTCGGTAAATCCATTGCCGATGCCATTTTTGCCTGGGCTCAGACGGATGGGTTTACCCAAAATAATGCAATGCCCTATACGCCTCCTATAGGTTTTGGTCTCTGGGTTCCGACTTCGCCTACGCCACCAATCGCTCCTTTTTGGGGGAATGACCGGCGTATCATTGCAAATAGCGGAGACAACGACGCTCCGGGTGCACCGATTCCATATTCTGAAGATCCAGGTTCTGATTTTTATAAGCAGGTTAATGACCTCTACCAGGCATCCAAAGTGCTCACCACTGATCAGAAGAATCAGGCACTGTTCTGGAGAGATGTGCCCGGCGTTTCTACACCTGGTCACTGGATGAGCATCACTCAACAGGCCATCAGACAATCGCACAGCCGGCTCGATAAAGCCGCCGGCGCTTATGCCCTCACCGGAATATGCCTGAATGATGCGGTGATCAGCGTGTTCCATTACAAATACATATACCTTAATGTCAGGCCGATCACGTATATCCACAATGTCATTGGCGATCCCTCCTGGGCTCCTCAATTTACAACACCCAATCATCCGGAATATCCGGCTGCTCATGCCTACATATCTTCGGCTGCTGCCGAAGGACTGACCGCTGCTTTTGGGGATATCGGGCCCCTGACGGATCATACCTGGGATTATCTGGGATTCCCGGCCCGTACATTCAACACATTTCGGGAATTCGCATTGGACGCAGGCAATTCCAGATTTTATGCCGGAATACATTACCAGCCGTCCATCGATGCAGGCCTCAAATCCGGAACAAACGTTGGGGATAATATCGTGAGCAGTTTGTCTCGATTTAATCCCGGAGAAAAATAATACCTAACTCCTCCAATAAAGATACCCGGACACAAATGTACCCGGGTATCTTTTTATAATCAACTGCCAACCGTCAACTGTCAATCCGGAATCTCCAAAATCTTCATCAACGAGTCCTTACGACCCCGTGATACACTTACGGTAGAGCCATCTGCCATAACCAGGTAACCCCCATCTCCCCGGATGTATTTGTTTACTTCATTCAGGTTCACAAGGTAGGAATGATGCACCCGGAGAAAGGATTTGAAATCCAGCAATTGCTCTTCCATTTCTTTCAAACATCTGCAGGCTACTATCTTAGATTTATCCCTGAGGAAAAGATGGGTGTAATTATTATTGGCCTCACAGTAAACGATCTGGTCGGCAGGAATCAGTTCAAATCCTTCTACAGTAGGGATCCCGATTTTCGTAATGCCCTTGTTCCTGTTTTGAATCTGCTCAATCATGGAACGAAATTGCTCTGCGAGCGGCCTGGATTTTTGTTCTTCTATTTTATGCACAGCTGCAATCAATTCTTCGGGATCGATGGGTTTTAAAAGATAGTCCAGTGCACTTATCCGGAATGCTTTTACGGCATATTGATCATAACTGGTCGTAAAGATTACGGAGAAGGAGATCTGTTTGCATTGTTCCAGAAATTCAAACCCATTCATGGTTGGCATTTCAATATCCAGGAATACCAGTTCCGGATTCATTTTTTCAACCGCCTCAAGGGCCTTTGTTCCAGACATGCATTTGGCCATGACTTCTACGCCCGGGCAATATTCCTGTAACTGAATGCTGAGCGAATTCAGGCAATGAACTTCGTCGTCGATGAGAATGGATTTAATCATATTTGACAGGAATTTTAATCTGGACCTCCGTTCCCGCAGCGCTGCCGTCCGCGTGGACAAGATCGTTTATGATCACGGCTGATTCATTTCCTTTATCGCTTTGGATCATGGCGATCCGGTCGGCAGTAATCAACAACCCCATGGATTTATGTTTGGTAGCCGACTTGCTGGCAATGCTCGCAGCCCGTTCACGGCCAATGCCATTGTCCATAATTTTTATAAGCAGAGAATTTGCGTCCTGCACCACTTCAATTTCCAATTCACCCTTTTCCTCCTTATGCATCAATCCATGCCAGACGGCATTTTCCACATAAGGCTGAATGATGAGCGGAGGCAGTTTAAGCCGCAACGTGTTCAATTCCGGCGAAACCATAATTCTATATGTAAAATGATTATCAAACCTCATGGCCTCCATATCCAGATATAATTCGAGGGACTCAATTTCACTTTTCAGGGATATGAATGAACTCTGTGAATTTTGTAAAATCATCCGGATTAATCTCGAAAATTTAGTAAGATACCTCGAAGAATCTGGTTTATTATTCTCCAGGATAAAACGATTGATGGAATTTAGGGAATTGAAAATGAAATGAGGATTCATTTGGGTTCGCAGGGTTTGCATTTTTAATTCGGCGGACTGTTGTTGCAGTTCGGCCTGTCTCCGCTTATTTTGCAACAGGTCGTTGGTCCTCTTCAGGGAAAAATTTCTGAATATAATAAGTCCTAAAAAAGCAAAAATTAAAATGCTTCCAATAAGTATTTTGTTAACCAGGGACTGCTGTTTAAGTTGTACTTCTTTGATTTTATTATCCTTGTCCAGTAAATTCAGGGTGGTCTGTTTCTTATCGTCCTCAGACACTGTTGCGTAATAGTTTAACCGCGACAGGAACTTGTGCGTTAGCACAGAATCCTTCAAAACGGAATACTTATTCGAATAGAAGAAGGCGCTGTCGTAATGCCCGGTTTGGGAATATATCGTAGCTAACAGCTGGTATCCTTCAATCATGGATTGTTGCGCGTGGCCGGCTTTTGCGATGGCGAGACCTTCTGTGGCGAATTGTAAAGCGGCTTTAAAATTATTCTTGCCCACATAACTTTTTCCCACATTCATAAGGGCTTTCATCAGATGAACCCTATCGTCGCTGTTTTTGAAAAACTTTGTGAGGATAGAGGAAATTTTTAAGGAAGAATCGTAATCTTTTCCTGCCAGATAGGTTTCACTCAGGCTCTGCAAAACGAGCGGATCATTAGGCGTTTTTTTCAATGACTGGAAAAGATAATAATAGGATGAATCGTATTTGTTCAGGCGACAATATATTGATCCCAAAGATTCATCCTGATCCCATGGCACATTGTTTGCCCTTGCATATTGCAGACTTTTTTGATAACAGTCGAGCGCACCTTCATAATCTCCTGCTGCTTTAAACAGATTTCCGAAATTGTTATACGAAGAGAGGACACAAAGGTTATCATTCAATTTGGTTCTGATCATCAAACTCTTCTGGCAATATTCAAACCCTTTTATATAATTGCCCATGGCTGTATAGAGTACACACTGAAATGCACATAACTTTCCTTTGCCTTCTTCATCGCCCGTTTCGTCAAAATAAACGGTTACTTTGTCATAGTCCCTTTCGGCATTTATATTTTCATTTTTTAGATAATGAATGGACCCCAGGTAGAGGTAGCCATACCCAAGGATTTTTGCGCCATGGTTTTTATAAGACATGCCAATGCATTCAAGAATATCCTTCTCAGCCTGGGGGTAATTTCGCCGGTCATATTCACTTATGCCAAGATTCAATTTTGCCATCGCCAGGCCGTAGCCATCGCTGGTATTTTTGGATAACAGGAATGACTGATTGGCGTAGAAAAAAATGGAATCGGGGTTGGGGCGTGGAGACCACCAGTATTGTTCACTCAGGGAGTTCAAACAATCGATCCTGAGATTGCCAACTGTGTGTGGCAATTCAGTTAACAGCGCGTCAATCGCTTTGCGATTTGGATGTTGTGCGAAGGATGGCTGGGAAATCAGGGTAAGTCCAAGAAAAATAATACAAATGCTCCTTAAAAGGAATGGGGTCCTTTTATTATAAGTAAACGGTTCAAAATGACTGACGAAGGTCATATTGGAGCTTGTTAAACGAAAGTAGTTTTTATTTTACCAGTGATTCCCGAAATTATTTTTTATAAAGTTTTTGAATTCACGGTTTTAATCAAGGAGTATTTAGCGGTTGCCGCTCCTGGCTGGTAGTTCACAGAACTAAAATCATTTGGCTGCTATATTAATACATTCGGAAAAAACTCCGGGACAATTCGCATCGATCAGTTTATCGATAGTATACTGTTTACATACCATCCCTTCCTTTTTAGGGAAATCGGCCTGGAAACTGTTGAAAAAGCATTGTTAATTCAACGTTCTATATTCGTTAGGCGTATGTCCAACCTTTTGCTTAAACAGGCGTGTAAAATGCTGAGGATATTTGAATCCTAAATCATAGGCGATCTGGCTGAGCGATTTACTTTTGTCAAAAATTTTTTGTTTTGCCAGATCAATCACCTTCGATTGTATGTAATCCTGCGCGGTTTTACCTGTTTCTTTTTTGATCATGTCTCCAAAATAACCTGCGGATAGGTTCAATTCGCCTGCGCACCACGCCACTGAAGGCAGCCCGATCGTAAGTGGTCGTTCGGACTGAAAATATTCGTTCAACAAATTCTCAAATCTTTCCAGAATGCCTTTATTTACGTTTTCACGGGTAATGAATTGCCGGTCATAAAAGCGGTTGCAATAGTTCAACAACGTTTCCAGATTGGATACAATTAATTTTTTACTATGCTTATCAATAGCGTGTTCCAACTCGTATTTAATTTTTGAAAAACAATCCAATACAATTTTTCTCTCTCTTTCAGATATATGAAGTGCTTCATTCGACAGGTAGCTGAAAAAACCATAGTCCGGCAAATGCCGTCCCAGCGAAGTGCCATGAATTAATTCAGGATCAAAAACTATCCCATGACCTTTCGGCTGATAGAATTCTCCTTTATTATTCACGCCTGCCACCTGTCCCGGCGCCATAAAAACCAGCGTTCCTTCCTGGTAGTCATATATATGCCGTCCATAAATCATATCCCCACACTTTACATCTTTCAGGAATATTGTGTAAAAGCCGAAATACATTCGGGAACCTGTTCTTGGAGCGGCTTTAGAAAAATCCACTACACTGATCAGAGGGTGTAATGTTTCATTGTTGTTAAAAACATTGTAGTCGCTTATTGTTTCAAACCGTCGCAGGTTATCCATATTCCTATCGATTAAATCATTTCAAAATTACTTCATTATTTATCCTTTTTCTGAGCATGAGCCGAAAATCAGCAATATTGGTAGATACATCCGGAATCTGTATACCCTTCGGGCGGAATAATGCAGAGACCTTTATCCGGTAAAAAAGACGGGGTTACGGCCGTTGCATTTGTAAATAATAATTATATGAAAATACACATCTCAGGACTGATTTTATTATTAACAGGGGCGCTTTCGTCCTACGCACAACCAAGCGAAACAATTAAAACTTCCACGGGTAACTCACCCGAACAACAGGAAATTATCAACCTTTCAAAACAGAAATGGAGTTGGATGGCTGATAAGAATGTAGATTCTTTAAACGGGCTGTTCGAAGATAAATCCATGTTTGTTCACATGGGTGGATCCTGGGGAAAAACACAGGAACTTTCTACCATTAAGGGCGGTGGTATCTGGTATAAGAAGGCCGAGGTTTACGCAGTTATAGTGAACATCTTTGGTAACGCGGCCATCCTATTAAATGACATAGACTTGCAAGCTGTAGTTGGCGGGAGAGAAGTCACAAATCCGTTTATGGTAACTGAGGTATATATCAAAGAAAACGGCAAATGGAAGATGGGATCACTCACGTTCTCGCACCTGATGAGGCCGGTTAAAATGAATAATAATCAGCAGCCGCATTGACGTCAATAAATGTAGATAGGACCCAACCCGATCATTCCGGAGATCAGCCTTGTCACGATGAAAAAGGGTAAGGCCAGCTTTTAAGCCCCAAAAAGCTGTAAATAACTAAAAATCAGCAGCAAAAAACCAATCTTTACCTATCTCAAAAATTTTCAAAAAAAAGATCCGGTAATATTTTGTTCGTACGAATCTTTTCCTACCTTAGCATCATGAAACAGGAAAAGCCAGAAAATACCAAAAAGATCGAGCCGACAAAATCTGAACTGGAAATATTGCAGGTGCTTTGGGAACATGGCCCGGCCACGGTTCGTTTTGTAAACGATGAATTGAACGAACAGAAAAGAGCCGTACAATACA
>JANWIY010000069.1 GCA_025449645.1 Chitinophagaceae bacterium
GGGCTGAACCGCTTAAAATTTGACGAATTGTTCCTGAACCAGGTCAGGACCGGCATGGTCAAAACCCAGCGGCTGAAACATTCACGTGCTGTGGTTTTCGCACAAGTGGGGCCGCTGTTTACTGCATTGTAGTCCCGCCTACTCCCCTGCGAACTCCCCGGAGCCCAGAACAGGGGTCTGAAAGAGATACGAAAAGATACAGCAACCGGCAGGCAGATGAACCGGCTGCTTCAGGGTGATGTGGGCAGTGGAAAGACGATGGTGGCGCTGCTGGCCATGTTGCTGGCAGCGGACAATGGGTTTCAGAGCTGCCTGCTTGCTCCAACAGAAATCCTGAGTAAACAACATGCCGCACATTTCCGGGATTTGTTAAAAGATCTTCCGGTTTCGGTTGCCCTGCTAACCGGAGCGGTAAAGTCCAAAAACAGGAAAAAAATCCTGGAGGATCTGGCTTCCGGCGCACTCCATATGCTTATCGGAACACATGCCATACTTGAAGAATCCGTGCAATTCCGGAACCTGGGATTTGCCATTATTGACGAGCAGCATCGTTTTGGGGTTGCACAGCGGGCCAAGCTTTGGAAGAAGTCGGGCATTGCGCCGCATGTGCTGGTAATGACTGCCACGCCCATCCCCCGCACATTAGCCATGACGGCTTACAATGATCTGGATTACAGTGTAATTGATGAGCTGCCACCCGGAAGGCAACCCGTAAGAACGGTGCAGCGTTATGAATATGACAGGCCTAAAGTAATGGATTTCATTAAGGAAGAAATTAAAAAAGGCCGGCAAGCCTATATTATTTTCCCCCTGATTGAAGAGTCCGAAAAACTCGATTACGAATATCTGCTGAAAGGATATGAAAATGTAAAAGCTTATTTTCCGGAACCACCGTATTATATCAGCATGGTCCATGGGCGTCAGAAGGCGGAAGTAAGGGAAACGAACATGAAGCGCTTTGTGACCGGAGATACACAGATACTGGTGGCAACGACTGTAGTGGAAGTCGGGGTGAACATACCTAATGCGAGCGTGATGGTGATTGAAAGTGCAGAAAAATTCGGTCTTTCCCAGCTGCATCAGCTGCGTGGCCGCGTCGGGCGGGGTGAAGATCAGAGCTTTTGCATCTTGTTAACAGGAAACAAACTCGGAACGGATGCACGCGAACGTTTAAAGATCATGTGCGAAACTTCGGACGGATTCAGGATTGCGGAGAAAGATATGGAGCTTCGGGGGCCGGGGGATATTTCAGGAACGAGGCAAAGCGGGATATTGGATTTCAAACTGGCGGATATTGTTCGTGATAAAAATATTCTCAGGCTCGCTGTTGTTTCTGCAGAAAAAATGTTGGAGGAAGATCCCGAACTTGTGTCGGCAGAGCGAATGGAATTGCGGAATCAACTTATGCAGGAGCGCGGTAAGACGCACTGGAGCAAGATCTCTTAAATCATTCGGTCAAAACCAAAAGGATTGAAAAAACGGTTATTCATTTTCCTGATTCTGTTCTTGGCAGTGCTGCTGAAAATCCAGGCACAGGAATTTCAGGGCAACCTGGAGTTTATTGAATATAAAGGTCAGTGGGATACGGCCATGAATTTCAGATCGGACCTGCCCAACGGAAATTTCTTCCTGCAGAAGCATGGTTTTTCCGTGCTCCTGCAGAATCCTGCTGATATGAATGCCCTTCGTCTTGCCCTGCATGGTATAAGCGCAGCTTCAGCGCATGGATCTGGTTCAGCCGCACCAACAACATCAGTCAATTCGAAAACGCCTGCAAGTGGTCATGTTGTTAAAGGCGGAGGCAGCAATGGTCAGGTGCCTGCGGCAAATTCCGGACTCATCATGCACTCCCAGCTATACCGGTTGGAGTTTGTTAACAGTAGTGAGCAGGTGGAGATTGCCGGTGATAAGCCATTGGATACCTACAATAATTATTTTATCGGTAATGATGCTTCCAAATGGACCGCCAATTGTAAAGTGTACCAGGCCGTCACATATAAAAATATCTATCCGAATATTGATTTGCGGTATTACACCGAAAATGGTACGATGAAATACGACCTGATCATCCATCCTGGTGGAAACCCGGATAATATCCGGATGAAATACTCAGGAGCGACTAAACTCATTGCAAAAAACAGGCAGCTAACGGTACATACTTCAGTAGGAGACGTAAAGGAGTCCATTCCGCATACTTATCAATTCACGAATGATGGGAATAAGGATGTGGATTGCAGCTATGAGGCCGGGCCTGATAATACCATTCGTTTCCGACTGGGAAATTATTCAAAATCGGCAACAATAGTGATTGATCCGACACTTGTTTTTTCCAGTTTTACGGGGAGTCATTCCGACAATTGGGGTTATACAGCAACTTACGATAACAGCGGAAATTTTTATTCCGGAAGTATAATTTTAAACTCTATTCCCAACGATGCAGGCAATGGATTTTTGGCAAGCCCGGGTGCTTTTCAAACCCGCTTTCAGGGCGGAGACGGCACGGACGGCTCGTTTGAATATGATATCGGTATAATGAAATTCAGCAGCAACGGAGTCCGCCGATTGTATGGCACCTATATAGGCGGAAGCGGCAATGAACAGCCGCACAGCCTGGTCGTTGATAATGCGGGCAACCTGATTATTGCGGGCAGAACAAGCTCCCCGAATTTTCCCGTTGTAGCAACCGCTTCCGGCAAAGACGTTTTGAAAGGCGGCTATGATATTATTCTTGTGAAGCTCAACGCAACCGGTACCGCACTGATCGGATCCAGGATGATTGGCGGCAGTGCAAATGACGGAGTGAACATTGCACCGAAGTATTCTCAGAATATCGTTCCGATGGGCCAGAGTTCGCTTCGTTTGAATTACGGAGATGACGGACGGAGCGAAGTCATACTGGACAATGCAGGAAATGTTTATTTATCATCCTGTACCCAATCGACTGATTTTCCCGTTTCCGCCAATGCTTTTCAGAGAACAAGCGGGGGCAGGCAGGACGGGGTTTTTATCAAGACCACACCAAACCTGGATGTTATTCTCGCCAGTTCCTATCTCGGCGGGAGCAGTGACGACGCGGCTTTCGCCCTGGCCTTAAATCCGACAACCAATGATGTTTATGTTGCAGGCGGTACGTCAAGTACCAATTTCCCGGGAACCGGAAACGGGCCCGTGATCTCTTCCGCAAATAATGGCGGCATAGACGGATTTCTATCCATCATCAGCAATGACGGAGGCACCCTGCGCAAGACTTCTTATATTGGTACAGCAGGCACAGAAGTATTATATGGTGTTCAATTTGACAACCTTGGTTTTCCCTATGTCATGGGCACCACGACTGGAGCATGGCCCGTGATCAATGCTACTTTCAGCCAGGCAAATGGAAAACAATTCATAGCGAAATTAAAGCCCGATATTTCCGGTTATGTTTATTCTACCACATTTGGTCAGGGTGCTGCGACTCCGGACATTTCTCCCACGGCTTTCCTTGTTGACCGCTGTCAAAACGTATATGTGGCAGGCTGGGGAGGCGGCATTGAAACAGAGGAAGGAATCAGATCGGATGGTTCCACCTATGCAGCTGTATATCCCAATTCTAAAACAACCGGATTAACTGTAACACCCGATGCCATTAAGAGTACGACAGATGGAGACGACTTTTATTTCTTTGTACTCAAAAGAGATGCAACGGGCCAGTTGTATGGAAGTTTTTTCGGACAGAATGGTGGTTTAGGGGATCATGTGGATGGCGGTACGAGCCGGTTCGATAAACAGGGTATTATTTATGAAGCAATTTGTGCGAATTGTTATGGCATGGCCATTTTCCCAACATCGCCCGGAGTTTGGGCAACAAAGAATGGTACAGGTACCAACGGTTGTAACTTCGCAGCCGTGAAGATTGCTTTTAATTTTGCGGGTGTAGCTGCAGATCCGCTTCCTCTGATCAATGGCAGGTACGACAGTTCCGGATGTGTTCCGCTCGATGTGACATTTATAGATACGATACACAACGCGAAAAAATATATCTGGACATTCGGAGATGGATCTCCTGACACCACTACGCTCGCTTATCAGGTTACGCACACCTATACCGCAGTTGGTACTTATCGTGTACGGCTCATCGCTATTGATTCCACCACATGCAATATCAGTGATACTGCCTACCTTGATATCCGGGTTCGTTCTGATCGCGCCATCATTGATTTTGATATTACCAAACTACCACCCTGTCAGTCCCTCAACTATCAATTCACCAATATATCCACCCCTCCGGCGGGAAAACCATTCCAGCCCGGATCCTTTACCTGGGATTTCGGGGATGGTACGCGCGTGCCTGGCACCAGTCCCATTACCCATTCCTATGCCGCTTCCGGCACTTACCAGGTGAGCCTGATCCTGCTCGATACAAATTATTGTAATTACCCTGACAGCACTATAAAGACCTTACGTGTTTCGCCTGTAGTCAAGGCACAATTTGAAGTGCCGGACGGATGTGCTCCCTACACAGCCATTTTCAACAATACCAGCCTGGCCGGGCAACAATTCTTCTGGACTTTTGGAGACGGATCCACTTCCAAGGCAATGGACCCCGTACACGTGTATATAGATACCGGCGCTTACACCATTTCCCTTCTGGTGATAGATTCAAATACCTGTAATATCAGTGATTCCACTAAGCGCACGACCGAGGTGCATTCCAAACCATCAGCGGCATTCACAACCCAACCCATCCCTCCGCAATATAATACGCCCACTGTATTCCTAAATAATTCCACGGGGGCAACTCATTTCATCTGGTATTTCGGAGATGGAGATTCTACATTGAAGAATTCGGCTGACACCGTGGTGCATCAATACGAGGAGACCAATACTTTCAATGCCTGCCTGATTGCCTTTAACCAGTATGCCTGTTCAGATACAGTTTGTCATCCTGTGGATGTACTGATCAATCCATTACTGGACGTACCGAATGCATTTACTCCCGGCAGATTTGGCCAGAACAGCATAATCCAGGTTAAGGGATTTGGGATTGCCAGCATGAACTGGAAAATTTATAACCGCTGGGGACAGGTTGTTTTCCAATCCAACAATCCCAATTTCGGATGGGACGGAACCTTTAAAGGTGTTCCCCAACCTATGGATGTGTATGCGTATACCCTTGATGCAACATTCTTTGATGGTAAGAAAACTACCCGTAAGGGAGATATTACCCTGATCAGGTAGAAATAATGTTAAAAAATTGAATTGGTCCGACCTGGTCTTTTTTGATAAATCTTAAATTGAAAATTTTGTTCCGGCTCCGGATTTTTTTTGCTTTCCTGCTTTCCATCTGTTGCGCAAGCACTATGGCCCAAACCGAATCCGCCAATCTGGAATTCATTGAAAATAAGGGCCAGTGGGACCCTCATGTCATTCTCAAGGCCGAGATCGGAAATGGAAGTTTGTTTCTCACCAAACAGGGACTAAAAGTGGTGCTCCACAGCGCCGAAGAAATGGCGCGGGACCGTGGCCATATTTATGTGCCTGCAGATGACAGCTCAGGCAATGCTTCGACCGGGCAACCATTTGTTCCAGGTGGGTCCAGGCCCATCCGCTCCCATGCCTATGCAGTAAATTTTCTGCACATGAATCAAGGAACAGAAATTATTCCTGACAAACCCCTGAATACCTACAGCAATTATTTTATCGGAAATGATTCCAGCAAATGGGCCAGAAACTGCCGCGTTTACCAGGGCGTAACCTACAAAGATATTTACCCTGGAATCGACCTGCGCTATTATACGGCCAACGGAAAGCTTAAATACGATATTATCATTCACCCGGGAGCGGACCCAAGGAATATTGCATTACAATATGAAGGCGTAGACGGACTAACGGTAAAGAACAACCGATTAACCGTGAGGACGACCGTCGGCGACGTAAAAGAGATGGAGCCATATTCATATCAGACCGGAGATCAGGGAAGGGAAGAAGTTGTTTGCCGGTACAATGTATCGAAAGACAATATTGTAAGGTTTGATCTGAAGCATTACAATAACAACCGCGTGCTTGTAATTGATCCAACCCTTGTCTTCTCCACATTTTCCGGAAGCAGGGCTTCCAACTGGGGCTTTACGGCAACTCCTGGTCCTGATGGTACTTTTTTTGCCGGCGGAATTGTATGGGGAGATGGATTTCCGGTATCAACCGGTGCGTTTGAAAATAATTTCCGGGGAGGAAGATATGATATTGGTATTATCCGGCTCAGCAGCAACGGCCGGAACCGGATGTATGCCACCTATATAGGAGGAAGTTCGGTGGAATGTCCGCATAGCATGATATCCGATGCGCAGGGAAACCTGGTGGTTATGGGAAGAACTTATTCTACTGATTTCCCTTTTCAAAGCTTTTTCGGTACACCCGGTGGCTGCGAAATGTTTGTGATCAAGCTCAATGCCGCTGGAAATAATATCATTGGTTCAGCCAGGATTGGCGGCAGCAAGTACGATTGTGTGAATGTAAAAGATCAGTTGAATGGAGAGGGCCCTGAACAAGCCACTTCCCTCATCAAAAATTATGGCGATGACTCGAGGAGCGAAGTAATCCTGGATGCCTCAAATAATATTTATATCGCTGCCAGCACCCGGTCAGATAAGGATTTCCCAATCACGGCGGGCGTGTTCCAACCTGTCTTCGGCGGAGGAAACCAGGATGGAGTGATCGTAAAATTAACTCCTGATTGCAGGAACCTGATCTTTGCGAGTTACCTGGGAGGTTCAGGGGACGATGCCTGCTTTGTTTTAAAACTCAACCCGGTCACCGGTGATATCTATGTAGCCGGTGCCACTAGCAGCGGTGCGGACTTTCCAGGCAATAAAGCGGGCACCATTCAACCGGTAAATGCCGGAGGGGTCTGCGATGCGTTCATATCCATAATCAGCAATGACGGTTCCACGCTCAGGAAATCCACCTTTCTGGGTACCACCGGATTTGATGCCATTTATGGAATTGGGTTCGACAAAAAAGGGTTCCCTTACATAATGGGTTCCACAACCGGCGTGTGGACCACTACACCGAATGTTGGCTTTATTAATCCCGGTGCAAAACAGTTTGTAGCCAAACTCATGCCCGACCTGTCTGCTTATGTTTATTCGACCACATTTGGAAAAGCGGGTCCTAATCCGAATATTTCGCCTGTGGCTTTTTTAGTCGACCGCTGTGAAAATGTTTATGTTTCCGGCTGGGGCGGCTGGATTTATGCCGGAAAGGATCCATATGGTCTTACCGGAACAGCCGGCATGCCTGTTTCGCCAACGGCCATTAAAAGAATAACTGACGGAAGGGATTTCTATTTTATCGTTATACAGAAAAATGCTTCCGCATTATTATATGCAACATTCTTCGGCCAGAACGATGGGCCAATGAGTTTAAGTGAGCACGTAGATGGGGGTACAAGCAGGTATGATCAGAACGGAATTATATACCAGGCCATCTGTGCAAATTGCGGGGGCAATAGCCTTACGCCCTTCCCTACCTCGCCGGGAGTGTGGTCGCCGCTCAATGGTGCTTCTTCATCTAATGGATGCAACCTGGCCGCCGTAAAAATCTCTTTCAATTTCGCCGGCGTTGGTGCCGATCCGCGTTCGCTCATCAATGGTGTTTACGACAGTTCCGGATGTGTACCGCTCGATGTATTGTTCGTAGACACCCTGCATAATGCCAAACAGTATATATGGACTTTTGGTGATGGCTCCCCTGATACCACCATCACCGGTTTTCAGGTAATGCATACGTATAACGCAACGGGCACCTTCCGTGTGCGCCTTATTGCCATAGATTCCAATAGCTGTAACGTGAGTGATACGGCTTATCTGAACATCAGGGTGCGCAAGGATAAAGCAAATCTGGATTTTACAATTACCAAACTTCCTCCCTGCCAGTCGCTTAACTATCAATTCGACAATACCTCCGTTGCGCCGCCGGGCAAGCCTTTTGGCCCGGGTACTTTTACCTGGGATTTCGGCGATGGCGTGCGGGTTCCGGGCGTACCCACCGTTACACATTCATATGCGGCTCCCGGAACCTATCCAGTCACGCTCGTTCTGCTGGATACAAGCTACTGTAATTACCCTGACAGCCTTACAGTTAATTTACGCGTTTCACCCCTTGTAAAAGCCCAGTTTGATGTTCCTGATGGCTGTGCGCCTTACCTGGCTATTTTTAATAATACCAGCCTGGCCGGACAACAATTCTTCTGGGACTTCGGGGACGGTATTACTTCTACGGATGTCAATCCTGAGCATACTTATACCGATACCGGAACCTTTACCATTTCTTTGCTGGTCATCGATCCCGGCACCTGCAATATCAGGGATTCCACTACCCGAACTATTCAGGTGCATTCAAGGCCGGCAGCAGCATTCAGCACACGTCCGGTTCCACCGGAATATAATGTGCCGACAGTATTCGTGAATAATTCCTCCGGAGCCATTCATTATACCTACTATTTCGGGGATGGGGATTCCGCTATGGAAAATTCCACTGACACACTCGTTCACCAGTACCAGGAAACTGGTTCGTATAATGCCTGCCTGGTTGCATTTAATCAATATGAATGCGCGGATACGGTTTGCCACGAAGTGGATGTACTGATCAATCCATTGCTCGATGTGCCCAATGCTTTTACGCCGGGCAGGTTTGGACAGAACAGTACGATAATGGTAAAGGGATTTGGCATCGAAAGCATGAACTGGAAGATCTATAACCGCTGGGGCCAGGTCGTCTTCCAATCCAGTAGTCCTTATTACGGATGGGATGGCACTTTTAAAGGTATTCCCCAACCCATGGATGTTTATACCTATACCCTTGAAGCTACATTCAGTAACGGTACAAAAACAACCCGGAAAGGAGATATTACGTTAATCAGGTAAGATGTATCTTTATACAGGCTTTTCGAGAAATTCTGACCCGATGATAAGGACCCGGAAATTATTGATGCTTTTGATACTTCAGGTATTTACAGGCTCCTTACTCGAGGCTCAGGATCTGCATTTTTCCCAGTGGTTTAATTCTCCCCTGACCACGAATCCTGCTAATACGGGTTTTATTCCGGATGCCGACTACCGGCTGGGTGCCAATTATCGTAATCAGTGGTCTTCCATTATGGCAGAACCCTACAAAACCATGAGTGTCTGGGGCGATGCACAGGTGTTCAGGGACAGGATACAATCCGGTTGGCTTGGCGTTGGTGGTGTTATTTTACATGATGTTGCAGGTTCAGGTAGCCTGACAACCACCGAGATTTACGGATCCCTCGCCTATCATCAGATGATCGGGTATTCCAGCCTGCTCTCCATCGGCTTTAATACGGGCTGGGTGAACAAGCGTATCAACAATTCGAACCTGAAATTTCCCGACCAGTTCGACGGTAGTTTTTTTGATGCCCAAATGCCTACATCTGTGGTTATTGATCAGCCGAACGTGAATTATTTTGATATGCAGGTGGGCATGAATTATGCTTATTTTCCCGATAAGAACAAATACATCAATGTCGGATTTTCTGTTCAGCACCTCAACCAGGCCAAAGAATCATTCTTTCAAACGGATCCGGTAGGATTCAACGATCGCATTCAACCCCGATATATCGGATTTATCAATTCCAGTTTCAAGGTCAATGAACTGGTGATCATAAATCCCATGGGCTATTATACAACACAGGCCGGTTCATCAGAAGCAGTAGGAGGATTAAATGTGCAGTACAATTTATCCGGGGATGGAGATCAGCAATTGATCGGCGGCCTTTATTACAGGGTCGCGGAATCCATTATCCCCATGGTGGGCTTTGTATACAAGAACATTCGATTGATCTTTACTTATGATATTACAACTTCTTCCCTGAGACAATACAATAATGGAAATGGAGCATGGGAATTTGCTGTTATCCGCCCGGGAGATTATGCTGAATACAATGGAAACAGACACGAGTCCTTGTGTCCGACGTTTAAAAATTAATAATACTGAGCACAGGAGGACAAATTGTACGGCACAATTGAATTTGAAGCAATCAGATCAGTAAAATAAAATTCTATTTTAAATCCACTTTATGAAAAAGATTGTAATTATATTAATCATCGTTTTGGGCCTTGTACAATTTGCATCTGCCCAGCGGGAAGATCCGCCGTCCGGAGGCGGTGGCTTTGACAAGTCCAGATTATTTTTCGGAGGTAATTTCGGGCTTGCCTTCGGGACTTATACAATAATTAACGTTTCGCCACAGATTGGCTATCATTTCACGGAGCATTTTGCAGCAGGAGGTGGTCTGAATTATATTCATTATGGATATAATGATGAATTTGACCTGTTAAAATATAATCAGAATTATGCAGGACTGAATATATTCGGGAGGGTTTATCCAATCCGGGAGTTCTTTTTCCAGGCGCAGCCGGAACTGAATTATGTTTGGGGCAATATCAAATATTACGGTCCTGAGAAATCCACTTCAAAAATACCGACCCAGTTTGTTCCTTCCCTATTATTGGGAGGAGGTGCAGCCATACCGGCGGGGCGCGGCGCCATTACACTCAGTGTGCTGTATGATGTGATCCAGAACGTCTATTCTCCTTATTTCCATCAGGCCATTTACGGATTGGGGTACAATATTGGTTTTTAGGAGATCTTGTTAAATATTTCAACCGGTGAATTGCAGAAAAAGACCTTTTCTGCATATTCGCCGATAAGAAATCCCTCCTTATCCATTTGGCTGATGTGTTTTTGCAAATGGTTATAAAAACCATCTGAATTGAGAATATATATTTTTTTGTCGTGGATCTTCAGCTGATTCCAGGTAAGGATCTCAAATAATTCATCCAGCGTACCAAATCCACCTGGCAGCACGATGACCGCGTCACACCTTTCATACATCATTTTTTTCCGGGTATGCATATCCGGAACAACGGCCATCTCCGTGAGTCCTTTGTGCTGAAGTTCCGATTCGAGAAGTAATTGCGGCATGATGCCCATAATATGGCCCTCATGATGCAGCACGGAATCCGCCAGCACTCCCATCAGGCCGCTGTGACCGCCTCCATACACCAGTTTTAATTTGAGCATGCTCAGAAGCTTTCCCAATTCTTTTACATGTTTTGCAAAAAGGGGATTATTACCTGTGTGCGATCCACAAAAAATGGCTATCGACTCAATATTCATATGTTATTCCTCCTTTCGAAAACTAAATTGAAATTATAATATTGTATTTCCTAATTTTCAATTGCTAATTTAGCCCCCTTAAATGTCTCCAGCACTATTATTCTTCTTTGTTATTGCTTATTTCATTCTGCTGCTCGCGGTTGCGTGGCGTACTTCAAGGGGATCGGATAATGAATCTTTTTTTATCGGAAACCGGAATTCCAACTGGATGCTGGTCGCTTTCGGCATGATAGGCACGTCTTTGTCGGGAGTCACTTTTGTTAGCGTACCAGGTGCTGTAGCGCGCGAATCCTTTGCCTATTTTCAGATTACCCTGGGTTATTTTTTTGGTTATATCCTGATCGCTTACGTGCTGTTGCCAGTTTACTACAGGCTCCGGCTCACTTCCATATATGATTACCTGAAAGAACGCCTGGGCATGAGTTCTTATAAAACCGGCGCCGCATTTTTTATTCTTTCCCGTGTGCTGGGTGCCACGGCACGACTTTATCTCGTCGTGAATATTCTTCAGGGTGCAATCCTTTCCGGTTTTCACGTTCCCTTCTGGCTGACCACCCTTGTCATTCTCCTCATGATCCTGTTGTACACATACGAAGGGGGAGTGAAAACCATTGTATGGACAGATACCCTGCAAACCACATGCATGCTGGGCGGGATGGTGATTTGCGTAATTTACATTTTACATCACCTGAACCTGAATCTTTCAGGGGCACTGGAAGCGATGCAGTCCAAAGGATATTCCAAAGTCTTTTTTACTGATCCCAACAGTAAATTGTTTTTCCTCAAACAAATCATCGCCGGTATTTTCATTGCACTGACCATGACGGGCATGGACCAGGAGATGATGCAGAAAAGCATTTCTGTAAGAACATTAAAAGATTCCCAGAAAAATATGCTGGTTCTTGGATGCATCATGCTCTTTGTAATTTTCCTTTTTCTTTTTCTCGGGGGACTGCTGCATCTTTTTGCATCTTCCGAAAACCTGCCGCTCACAGGAGATAAATTATTCCCTGAGCTTGCCCTGCATCACATGCCAAGATATATCTCCATTATTTTTATCATTGCGCTTATATCCGCCTTGTTCCCGAGTTCTGACGGCGCGATCACTGCACTAACGGCTTCTTTCTGCATAGATATCCTGGGCATTCAGCGCAATACTGCGCTCAGCGAAGCAAACAGAAAGAAAATCCGTCAGCGGATCCATCTCGTTTTTGTATTTGTATTCCTGTTGTTCGTGATCATATATAAATGGATCTCGAGCGATAGCATGATTGGTATTATCCTGAAAGTAGCCGCCTATACCTATGGTCCGCTCCTTGGCCTGTTTTCTTTTTCCATACTCACCAAAAGAAAATTACGAGAGCGCCTCGTCCCTTTTATTTGCATTTTGTCTCCCCTCCTCTGTTTTCTGATAGACAGCTCACAGGAATGGCTTTTCGGCGGCAAATTCCATATCGGACTGGAATTGCTGGTGATTAACGGGCTGATTACTTTTATCGGGTTGTTTTTGATTTCATATCGCGATCCGTTGATGGTTGATGGTTGATGGTTGATGGACGTCCGTCAACCGTCAACGGTCAACCGTCAACAATTCCTATTACCGATTTATTACCTTTACGCTATGGAACTCATCAATCCAAAAGCCCAATCTTATGCCGAACATTTTTCTCCCCAGGAAGATGCTCTTTTGAACCAGATTGAACTGGAGACCCTTAACCATCCTGAAAAGCAAATGCTGAGCGGGCCCCTTCAGGGCAAGCTGCTTGAAATGTTCAGCCAGATTACCCGGCCCCGCTATATTTTAGAGATTGGCACTTTTGTGGGTTACAGCAGCCTCTGCCTGGCCAGGGGGCTGGTACCGGGAGGAGAACTCCATACGCTCGAGCTGAGCGGGGAAACAGCAGCCGTTGCGCGCGCAAATTTTAAGAAATCGAAAACAGATGGTAAAATAATTTTGCACACCGGAAATGCGTTAGAGATCATTCCAAAGCTGGGCAAACCCTGGGATCTGGTTTTTATTGACGCCGATAAAACCGGTTATTCGGATTATTACCGGATGGTGGTTCCGGGGTTGAAAAGCGGCGCCCTGATCCTGGCCGACAACGTACTATTCCACGGCCAGGTTCTGGAAAAAAAGCTGAAAGGAAAAAATGCCAAAGCTATTCAGGCTTTTAATGAGATGGTATTGCATGATAGCCGGGTGGAAAAGGTAATGATCACAATGCGGGATGGCTTGTTGCTTATCCGGAAAAAATAAAGCTTGCTGATGAAATTAAAGGGAGGGATACTCGGGGTTTTGATCATGGGATCTGGTTTGGTCCGCGCGCAAACCGACAATCAGATACTTGACTACATCAATACCTATAAGAACTTGGCTATAAGCGAAATGCAGCGCGCGGGCATCCCTGCGTCCATCATCCTTGCACAGGGTATTCATGAAACAGAGGCCGGAACAAGCGAATTGGTACACAGTTCTAATAATCATTTTGGTATAAAATGCAAAAGCAGCTGGACGGGCCAGACCGTTTCTCATGATGATGATGCCCGTGGAGAATGCTTTCGCAGTTATGCCTCAGCAGAAGAATCCTACCGGGATCATTCGGATTTTCTAACTCAAAGTCCCCGCTACGCCTTCCTGTTCAAACTTGATCCGGAAGACTATTCATCATGGGCTTATGGTTTAAAAAAAGCAGGATACGCTACGAATGTCCGGTATCCGCAGATCCTGATTAAACTTATCGAGGATTACCACCTCGACCGCTATACACTGATTGCCATGGGAAAGCTTCCTCCGGAAGAAATAGTTGCAGATAACCAGCAGGGCGGAACGCAGCCGAAAATTCTTGAGGGGTTCGTTGATAGCACGGGAAACCTGGTAAAAAACGGGGGAATGGCGGACAGCTCTCTGCAAAGCCGGTTATTTGCCAACGGAACATATCCCGGTGGACCTTTTACAATCAATTCAGCCCGTGTGGTTTTTGCCCGCGCAGGCTCATCGTTATTATCGCTGTCCAATCAATATGATATTCCACTGGCCAGTTTACTGGAATTTAATGATATGAGCCAGGAAGATGTTTTAGCATATGATCAGCTGATATTTTTGCAGAGAAAGCGGAGAACAGGAAGGAATCCCATTCATATTGTTCATCCGGGAGAAAGCCTTTATTCCATTTGCCAGTCGGAAGGCATCCGTTATGAAAGCCTGTTGCAAATGAACCGGATGAATCCGGGAGACGAACCGGTGGCCGGAGAAAAAATTTACCTGCAATCCGATGCAGCTTCCAGGCCTGCCCTCAGAAATCTGGGATTTAAAAAACCCCGGATCCCTTCTTCCTAAAACCCATACATGACCAACATCCGCATTCACGACAAAAACTTCAGACCCTTTATTTCTGCAGGTGATATAAGGAAGAAAGTCACTGAGCTCGCCGGTGCATTAAACAAAGATTATTCAGGGAGAAATCCGGTATTTATTGCCATACTCAATGGTTCCTTCATATTTGCGGCTGATCTTTTCAAAGAGTTAACAATTGATGCGGAAATATCATTTATCAAGTTGTTGTCTTATAAGGGCATGAAATCATCCGGACAAATCATCACATCCATTGGGCTGGATACTGAGTTATTCGGCCGTCACGTGGTGATTATCGAGGACATTGTAGACACAGGCAAAACCCTGAATGAATTCCTTCCGCAACTTGTGCATCAGCAGCCTGCCTCACTGAAAATCGTATCACTCCTGCACAAGCCGGATAGCGCCATGTTTCCGATCAAAGTGGATTATGTAGGTTTCGAGATTCCGGATAAATTTGTAGTAGGATACGGATTGGATTATAACGGACTGGGTAGAAATACGGCATCGATTTATCAGCTTTTGGAATAAATATCGTTGTTTAGTATATCCTTATATCCTGAAGCCCAAACCATTCCAATTGAAGAGCCTGCCAGCCATATTGCCTGTACTGCTTATCTGCCTTTCCGGCAAGGCTCAATATTATTTGCGCGGGGAGATCAGGGATCAATGGAACAATCCGATCAGCAATGTCCGCATCATGCTGCAATCCAGCGGTTACCTTTATTATTCCGGCAATCTGGGCGGATTTGGGATAACCCTGCCCCATGAGATGGATTCACTTTCCATTTCTGCTGACGGGTATTATCCATGCACTGTCGGGGTAAATGCAACTCAATATCAGACAATCATTATAAAAGCGCGTTTTGGACCTGCTCCAAAACCGCTGAACAGGTTAATGTCGCTCACCAAAAACCTTAGCTCCGAAGAAATGAACCGCTGGACAGTAGGTGCTGAAACCTACAGCTCGCTGGTTGAGAATGAATTTCTTCCGGCATCAAAATATCCGGAAACCGGATTCGCGATCAATATCAATAAAGCCTCCTATAGCAATATCCGCAGGTTTCTGAATATGGATAATTCCGTGCCGCCGGATGCCATCCGGATAGAAGAGATGCTGAATTACTTTCATTACGATTACGCGAGTCCCGGAGGAGATAGTACATTTTCTTTCCGCTCCGCATTTTCATCCTGCCCATGGAACAATAATAATCAACTGCTTTTCCTGCAGATATCGGCAAGAAAAGCAAATATGGACAGCGTTCCTTCGGCTAACCTGGTTTTCCTGATTGATGTTTCGGGTTCCATGGACCTTCCCAACCGGTTGCCCCTGCTTAAGTCTGCATTCAGCCTGATGGTAAATAACCTCCGGGATAAGGATACGGTTTCCATCGTGGTATACGGGGGCGTTAACGGCATTTGGCTTACACCGACTTCCGGAGGAGAAAAGAAAAAGATCCTCGAGTCCATTGCGCAGCTGGAAGCCGGAGGATCGACGCCCGGAGAAGGGGGTATCCGCAATGCTTATCAGCTGGCCAAAAGCCAGTATATAAAAGGTGGCACCAACCGCGTGATCCTTGCCACCGACGGAGATTTTAACGTGGGCGAGCGTTCGGAAGATGATTTAAACCGGCTGATCAGCAGTTACCGTTCAACTGATATTTACCTGACATGCCTTGGTGTGGGGATGGGAAATTACAAAGACTCGAAACTGGAAGTGCTGGCCAACCGAGGAAAGGGAAACTTCGCCTACCTCGACAATGAAAAAGAAGCGGAGAAAGTATTGATGGAAGAATTTGCGCAGACTATTTATGCGGTTGCAAAGGATGCGTATATTGATATCCGGTTTGATCCTTCGGCAGTAAAACGTTACCGGCTCATCGGATTTGATAATAAGCTCAACGCGCTCGCGGATACCAGTAATATTATACAGGGAGGCGAGGTCGGGTCAGGACATACTTTAATGGCATTGCTGGAGATTGAACCAGTTCAGGCTGACCCAGATTCGGTACTCAATATCAATTCATTTGCAAAAGTTTCTCTGCACTATGAGCTACCCTCCTCAGATCAGGCACACCTGGAAGAGTATGCAGTTCCCTATCATTTCTGCAATTTCAGCGAATTACCCGGATATTATCGTTTTGCAGGTTCTGTAGCCTTGTTTGGAAGCCTGCTGAAGAAATCAAGGTTCACGGGAAAAACATCCTGGGATGACCTGTTAAAAATGGCAACAGAAAGTTATGATCCGAATGATGTTTCGCAGAAAGAATACATCCGGATGATCGAACAGGCAAAGAAAATCTATCATAGGAACAGGAAGAACAAGAAACTATTATGAGCCGCAGATATTCTTACCCCTATCTTTCGGGAAGATAGCCCGAGGCAGCCAGCTCTTCATCTTTGAAAATCGGCCAGACAGTATTATCCTTAATCATCATTTTTCTGGTAGCAACTTCTAAAACATCCAAATAATAATGATCGGTGATTATAAACCCTTTGCGGAACCTGTTTTCCATAATAATTTCTTTCATTGCGTTTTTAAGTAATGGCTCCATCATGGTGAACGGTTCGTCCAACAACACAAAGTGATGATTCAAATTGACTAACAAAAGGAATTGCAGATATTTTTGTTCACCCGGCGATAAGCTCTTTACTTTCTGGCGCTCCATCTTCGATATCCGGGAATCATGAAAAATATTATTCTGGTCACTGCCTTTGGGGAAATACAAAGGAATTAAATTTCTGACCATAATGTTTTGGGGCAAAAAAATTTGCTCATGGTGGTAGGCTATATATTTATTCAATACCAAATTTTTATTCGAGGGCATATCGTTCAGAAAAATCTGACCGCTTTTCGGTTTTAATGTCCCAAAAATTAATCTGAGAAGGGTTGACTTTCCACTTCCATTTCTGCCAAAAATTCCTATTATGTCACCTGTCACGCAGGCCAGGTTAATATTACTTAATATATTTTCCCGGCCATAAAAAAAGGTAATGGTTTTTAGTTCCAATTTATTTTCCACATGACAATAAATAAGGTAAATGAAAGTAAAAAGTTTATCAGAAAAGTATTCAGCATGATTCTATTTTTGGATAACCCTCCATTCAGGTAGAAATAATACTCAATGGATTGAAAATGCCTGTAGATAAAAAAAGAAAAAATATTACCTGCAATTCCAAAGCTCATCAGGATTGCAAATGGGCTTTGACTGATAACTGATATAAATATTGTAAATAGAAGATTGTATTTGGTTACGTCCCTGTAATATCTAAAAAATAATTCACTCATAAGATTCAGATCATTGACTCGCCGAAGGGGTTTTTTTCTGAAAACTATAAATCAAATATACCAGTGCCGGCAGGATAAACACGCTACCTGCAAGCAGGGCAATACCGAGCGTCTGAATGGCCTTGTCATCGCTTCTTTGCCCGAGTAGGGAAAGGTATTTTCCTCCTTTCAATAAGATGATCCGGGGATAGTGGTAGAACGTGGTAGCCAGCAGGATCATCGCAATTTGAAAACCTGCAAGGGCCCGGATGATGATTACTTTCCCTTTGGATATGAGATACCATTGTACAAACAGTGAAATGACGGCAGCCAGGATTGAAATGATACCGATTATATTTCCAAAAAGCCATTCGCCGAGAGGAATATGTTCCAGGGCAGCAGCGAAAAAGACCAATGCTCCCGCACAAGCCGCGGCGATATTCATGGAGCGCGCTTTGATAATGTATCTTTTCCTCCCTGCATCGGTTTGGGCATCACCGACAATAAATATAGCGGCGAGGTATCCGCAAATAGTAACCGTGAACAGGCCGACGGCAAGCGGGAAATAATTCAACCAGGAAAAAATAAAAGCATCTGCAAAACCGGACGCATCCGGATCGATCGTTCCCGCAACAGAGCTTCCGGCAATGATCCCCAGAAAAAGCGGTGTGACAAAGCTGGAATAGCGAAAGATCTTCTTATAAACGAGTTGCATCTCATCCTGTACGGCATCATAGTGCCGAAAAGCAAATGCGGTGCCTCGGGCGATTATGCCAAGGAGCATAATGGCAAGCGGGATATGCAAATAAGTAGATACCGTGGCATAGATTTCGGGAAAGCCCGTAAATAAAATCACAATCACGATGATCAGCCACATGTGGTTCGCTTCCCATACCGGCCCTATAACGCGATAAAGGGTGTTGCTCGTTTTATCTTTATTCTTATCCGAAGTAAAGAGTTCGATAATGCCGGCGCCAAAATCGGCACCTCCCAACAGCAGGTAGAGCAGAAGGGCAGTCCATAAATAAATGATCACTACATAGAGCATATCGGTTCAATCTTGAATATCATATAATTTCGGAACCATCTTCATCTGGCGGTAGAGTAAAAAGCAGACGATCAGCGCCAGTGAAAAATATACAGCTGTAAATACTGCAAAAGTAATTTCAATACCCGGCATAGGTGTCACGGCGTCGCGCGTGCGCATGAAGCCATAAATGATCCAGGGTTGGCGACCCGTTTCGGTAACCGTCCATCCGGCTTCAACAGCAATGAACCCGATCGGTGTTGCAAGTGCAAAAAGTTTTAACAGCCAGGGACGTTCTGCCCATTGCCGTTTTCTCCATAAACAAAAAAAATACAGCAGGCTGATAGTAAACATCAGGATGCCCAACGCCACCATCAGCTGAAAAGCAAGGTGTGTTATCAATACAGGAGGGTGGTCCTCTTCAGGAAATTTGTCGAGGCCTTTTACCTCCGCATTCGAATGCCCGGAGATCATAAAACTGAGCATACCGGGTATTTCAAGTCCGTATTTCACCGTCTTGGTTTTTTCATCCGGAATTCCGCCTATCAGTAAAGGTGAATGTGTTCCTGTTTGAAACACCGCTTCCATCGCAGCGAGTTTTTCGGGTTGCCGTCTGGCCACATCCCTTGCCGCATGATCTCCGCTCAGGGGCTGAAGAACAGCGGCTGCGCATGCAAAAACCGCGGCAATACGAAATGCTTTTGTGTGGAAGGATGTATTCTTTTTATGGACGATCATATAAGCGTGAACTCCGGCAACCGCGAATCCGGTTGCGGCAAATGCTGCAATACACATGTGGAGTGACTGAGATAGCCATGCGGCATTAAACATCGCTTTAAGCGGATCGATGTTGAAATAGATTCCATTGGTGTAAGAAAATCCGGCCGGGCTATTCATCCAGGCATTGGCGGCGACTACCAGGATGCCCGATACCAGTCCGCTGATACCTACAACCAATCCGGTAAACCAATGGAACCATTTGTTAAACCGGTCCCATCCATACAAAAAAAATCCAAGCGCTATGGCTTCTACAAAAAATGCGGTTCCTTCGAGAGAGAAGGGCAGCCCGAAAATCGGCCCGGCATGATGCATGAAGACAGGCCAGAGCAATCCCAGCTCAAAGGAAAGAACGGTGCCGGAAACGGCGCCGGTAGCAAAAAATATGGCCACCCCTTTACTCCAGGCGCGCGTAACATTGCGATAAACCGTCTTTCCGGATTTCAGATAGTAAAAATGAGAAACGGCCATAAAAAAAGGCATTACCATGCCGATACAGGCAAAAACAATGTGAAAACCCAAAGAGAGCGCCATCTGGGAGCGGGCCGCTATGAAATCATTCATTGGTAAAAGTAAAAATTAAAAATTAAAAATTAAAAAATGTTCCCCGAACATGCGAGCCAAATGCCGCGGTGCACTTTTTACTTTTTACTTTTTACTTTTTACTTTTTTTCACAATTCCACAAACTTCATTTTCGGCGCAAACAAATGCATCACCAGCCACGCGATCAGGTAGGCGCTGGAGCAAATGAGAAAAATGATATTATATCCGGTATTCAACCTTCCCAATAATTTAAAATGATCCAGCAAAATACCGATGAACAACGGAAAAAGAATACCACCGATGGATCCGGCCATGCCTCCAATACCAACGACAGAACTTACGGCCTTCTTGGGAAACATGTCTGAAGCAGTGGTGAAAATGGTTGCGCTCCAGGCCTGATGGGCAGACGCAGCCAGACTGATAAGCCATACTGCCGGCCAGATGCCCGTGGTATAACGTACAAAAAAAACTGGTACAACGCAAATCGCAAACAAGAGCATGGCTGTCTTCCTCGCCTTGTAAACTGGCATGCCTCTTTTAATCAGCCATCCTGAAAGATAACCGCCAAGAATACTTCCAAAGCTGGCGAGCACATAGACGGTAGATACGTGAATCGCAGAGCTTTGCAGGTTGAGATGGTAAGTCGTATTAAAATAGGAGGGAATCCAGAACAGATAAAACCACCAGACAGGATCGGTCAGAAATTTTCCAAAAATAAAAGCCCAGGTTTGGCGCAGGGCCAGTAATTGTTTCCGGACGGCTTTCGAATTTGGTGGCCGTTCCACATCCGGCGTATCACTATGTATATATTCAAACTCAGAAGAAGACAATCTTTTTTGCTTACCAGGAATATCATAAAGCCACCACCAGAAAATCAGCCAGATGAATCCCAGGGCGCCAGTCCAGATAAAAGCTTCTTTCCAACCGTAAGAAGAAAAAATCCAGGCAATCACGGGTGGCCCAATGACTGCTGCAATATTGGTTCCGCTGTTGAAAATCCCCGTTGCCAGTGCACGTTCTTTTTTCGGAAACCATTCGGCAACGGCTTTGATAGCGGCGGGAAAATTTCCGCCTTCGCCCAGGCCCAATGCTGTTCTGGCTAACCCAAAACTGAATGTTCCTGTTGCAAGGGCATGCAACATGGCTGCAACGCTCCAGATGATAATCGAAAAGGTATAACCAAGTTTGGTTCCGATCCTGTCAATCAGGCGCCCGAAACCGAGCAGGCTGATTGCATAAGCGGATGTAAATGCCATTACGATACCGCTGTAGTCTTTTTCTGACCAGTGAAAATCCCTGGCCAGATTATCCTTCAGTAACCCGATCACCTGGCGGTCGAGGTAATTGATGGTGGTTGCAAAAAAAAGCAGGGTAACCACTAACCATCTGTATTTTCCGATCGGCTGATGCATCTTTGGAAGAAAAACTTTAAGAAATCAGGAATTCCTGATCGCGTCTATTCGTTTAAGGAGGGCGACAGTCAATGTTGTAAGCTCTGCAAATTCCCTTTTTTCAATCGCAGATTTCGTGAGGAGGTTGCTTCCCATCCCCACAGCGGACACGCCAGAGCCGAACCATGCTGCGAGATTTTCCTGGTCGGGTTCAACGCCTCCTGTGGGTATAAACTGAAGGTTTGGGAAAAGATCTCTTACAGATCGCACAAATTCAGGGCCGAGAATATTTCCGGGAAATAATTTCACCAGGCTGATGCCTGCCTGATCTGCCCTGATCAATTCTGTTGGAGTCATGCATCCGGGAATCCATAGTACCTGATGTTTACGCGAAATGGCCAGCACTTCTTTTACGAATCCAGGACTAATCAGAAATTCAGCTCCGGCATCAAGTGCTTTTTCCGCGGTACTACTGTCAGTTACCGTACCGAATCCGAGGATCATTTCCTTACAATCTTTTTTACATGCCTGTCTCAGTTTTTTCAAATTTTCCAACGCGTTTTTCCCCCGGTTTGTATATTCAATCACACGGATCCCAGCTGCATATAAACACTTCATGATATCCACACTTGTAGCCGCATCCGGATGAAAATACAATGGCAAAACGCCCTGCTTTATAATGGCTCCGAGAATTTCTTCGTTTTTATGCATATGATCCTGCTCTTGCCTTTATTATTTCAATATCCTGGTTGGTGGAATCTCCGGTTTCCATGAATTTTCCATAAGCGGCTGAGGCTGCAAACTGAATGGTCTCCTCGTGGCTCCAATGATTAAACAAGCCATAAATCAATCCGGCCATAAAACAATCTCCCGTTCCTACTTTGTCTACAATCTTATCAGCAATGAATTCTGACGAATGTAAAAAATGGTCTCCCGCATAAAGAGTGGCATAGTACTGTATTCCCTTCCCATTCCTATCGAAGCGGAAAGTGTTTGCAACCGTTTTACAGCGGGAGAATTTCTTGTAAATATGCAGAGAAGTTTGTTTTGCATGTTCGAGATAAGTCTCCTGATGCATCGGATGAAGTCGGGTTTCATGCAGTGGTATGCCCAGAAGCAGATGGGCCGACCAGATATTTCCCATAATGACATCGCAGTATTGACCCAGAGTGGCCATGACATCATGCGGATTCCTGTTCTTCCATAATTTGGGCCTGTGATTGAGGTCAACCGAGATGGTTATATTTTTTCTTGACGCTGCTTCCAAGCCTTCCCTGCACACTTCCGTTACAGACGCATTCAATGAAGGGCTGATGGCGCTAAAATGGAACCAGCTAACATCTCTTAAAATATGGTCCCAGTTCAGCATCCCTGTTTTCAATTCGGCAAAGGAAGAATGAGTCCTGTCGTAAATAACGCCGGCATGTTTTACATCGGCTCCCTGGGAGAGATAATAGGTGCCGATGCGATCGCCCGATTTAAAAACAGCTTCTGTAAAAATATTTTTTTCTTTTATCGCAGCAATGATATCGGATGACAAATGATTATCAGGCAACGCAGTGCTGTAGGAAACCGGAAGTTGCCATTTGGCCAATGCCGTGGCCACATTGAGTTCGGCGCCTCCAAGGTAAACCGGCATGTTGTGTGTTCTTAACCAGTCGCCCTCAGGAGGAGGCGAAAGGTGCAGGAGCAGTTCTCCGAAACATAAAATTTTTGCCATGGCATCATTTTAATTCAGAAACAGGGGCCGGGTCCATATCCGTAAAGGTCATATTTTCTCCCGCCATTCCCCAGATAAATGCGTAGTTTGTTGTACCACATCCGCAGTGGATGGACCAGGGCGGTGAAATCACAGCCTGGTGATTACCGACCAGGAGATGACGCGTTTCCCGGGTTTGTCCCATAAAATGAAAAATCCGGTGTTCGGGCTGCAGGTCGAAATAAAAATAAGCTTCCATCCTTCGCGTATGGGTATGAGGCGGAACAGAATTCCATACACTGCCGGCTGATAAAACGGTAAGCCCCATAACAAGCTGGCAGCTTGGAATTCCATCTGCGTGAATATATTTGTAAATAGTCCGCCGGTTGGCCGTTTCGGCCGAGCCCATTTCTACAGGTGCTGCTTCTTCCTTTGTCATCAATCGGTTCGGCCAGGACGTATGGGCGGGCACGGAAAGAAAATAAAAAACCGCCGGATCCGCAGGCGATACACTGGAAAAATGAACGGTTTTGGTCCCTTTGCCGAGGTAGAGGCAACACAGTTTCTCCAAACCGTAGTTCTCTGTGCCGGTTTCCACTAATCCCTTACCACCCACATTAATAATTCCCATTTCCCTTCTTTCCAGAAAAAACAGTGCGCGTAATTCTTCATCTGTTTCCAGCATGATTTTTTTCCCTGAAGGACTCACTCCTCCCAGGATCATCCGGTCATAATGGGTGTATACGGTGCTTACATGATTTTCCCCGATGATCCCTTCGCACAAAAAATGCTTCCGCAATTCGTCCGTAAGCATTTGCGCGGTTTCTTTGGGGCTTACCTGAAAACGGATCTCCATAATATTTATTTATAAAAAATTTTATCTCCCCATCCATCATCCATCAGCGGTGAGGATGATTCCATGAACGTCATCCGAAGCCGGGTCAGAGCCATTGCCCTGCCGATACCTTTATTGCAACCGGTAAACGGGGCCCATTGGCTGAAAGATCAAAAAGTTTGTCTGCCTTCATCAGCTCCAGTTAAAATAATGTTTAGCGTTATTGTAGCAGATATCCCCGATCAGCCTACCCGTCCATGGAATGTCGTTGGGCAATTCGCCATTTTCAATTTCTGTTCCAAAAAGATCGCATAGGATCCGCCGGAAATATTCGTGTCTCGGATAGGAAAGAAAGCTTCTGGAATCTGTTACCATGCCGATAAAGCGGCTGAGCAGTCCCATATTGGACAGGGCATTCAGTTGCCTGGTCATGCCAACTTTCTGATCCATAAACCACCAGGCAGATCCCCACTGTATTTTGCCGGCGACAGACCCATCGTTGAAATTGCCCGTCATCGTAGCCATGAGTTCATTGTCAGATGGATTCACATTATATAATATCGTTTTTGCAAGCCGGTCATTTTTATCCAGTGAATTTAAAAATGAGGAAAGGCCCGTACCCTGCCGGAAATCGCCGATGGAATCGAGCCCGGTATTCGCGCCCAGCGTGGAAAGCAGGCGGCTGTTGTTGTTGCGGAGGGCACCAAGATGAAATTGCTGCACCCATCCCATTTCATGATCCCATTCTGCGAGTTGAAGCAATACCGCTGTTTTGAATTTATCTGCTTCCGCAAGTCCGGGCTTATGCCCCTTGCGTGCTTTGTCAAAAACAGACCGGATTTCAGTATCGGTAAAGGATTCCGAAACCAATTGTTCCAGACCGTGGTCTGAGAGCCTGCAACCGGAAGCGTGAAAAAACGCATGGCGGCTTTTTAAAGCGTCCAGATAAGTTTTGTATGAGCTTACCGAAATGCCTGCCGCTTTTTCAAGTTCCTCCAGGTATTGATTAAAAAATGCGGGCTCTTCTATCCTGAGCGCATTATCCGGACGAAATGCCGGGAGCACGCGGACTTCAAAGGCTTCTTTCTTTAATAGGAGATGGTGTTCAAGGGAATCCGTCGGATCGTCTGTGGTGCATAAAAGCTCCACGTGCATTGACTTCAGCAGGTTCCGGACGCTGTATTCCGGCATTTGCAGTTTATTGTTGCAGGCCTCGAAAATTTCTTTGGCTGAATCCCGGTTCAGTATCGTTTCGATGCTGAAATACCGTCTTAATTCCAGGTGCGTCCAATGATAAAGCGGGTTTCTCAGGGTATACGGCACCGTACCAGCCCAGTGGCGGAACTTTTCCCAGTCGCTTTTTTTTCCTCTAATATATTCCTCGTTTACCCCATTTGCGCGCATAGCCCGCCACTTATAGTGGTCTCCGTTCAGCCATATCTCCGTGATATTTTCAAACCGGTGATCGGCCGCGATTTGTTGGGGAGGCAAATGACAATGGTAATCCAGCACCGGCATCGGGGCAGCATACTCGTGATAAAGGCGCTCCGCTGTTTTTGTATTCAGTAGAAAATCATCGCCCAAAAATTGTTTCATGGAGTGAATTAAAAATTTATAATGAAACGCCTCTTTTCCAGGGTATAAAATCATGCTGGTTCAACTGCACCGCTTTCGGGATCACCTCAGCGCTGGCAGCGCGAATACAATATTCTAAAATTTCCTCACCCATTTCTTCAACCGTTTTCTCTCCTTCAATAATGGCCCCCGTGTCTATATCTATAATGTCGCTCATTCTTGCCGCAAGCGAGGAATTCGAGGAAATTTTGATGGTAGGACAAACCGGATTTCCGGTTGGCGTTCCCAGGCCGGTCGTAAATAAAATCAGGGTTGCTCCGGATGCCGCCTGACCTGTGGTCGCTTCCACATCATTGCCCGGTGTACAAACCAGACTCAGTCCGGGTTTGCTGGCAGGTTCCGTATAGTCCAGCGTATCCACAACAGGGGAGCTGCCTCCTTTTTTTGCAGCTCCGGCAGATTTCATTGCATCCGTAATTAAGCCATCCCGGATATTTCCAGGGGAAGGATTCATGTCGAACCCTGAACCCGACCGGGTGGCCGAAGCTTCGTAATCTTTCATAAGCCGGATAAATTTGCTTGCTACGGATTCACTTACGGAACGGTCGATCAGTTCCTGTTCCACGCCATTGAGCTCGGGAAATTCAGCAAGCAAAACCTTTCCGCCCAAAGCCACGAGGAGGTCCGCGCAATAACCAACGGCCGGATTCGCGGTAATGCCACTGAATCCATCACTCCCGCCACATTTTACACCAATGCATAGCTTATCCAGCGAGGCAGGTCTTCTTTCGTACTGATTGATACGAACCAGTCCTTCAAAAGTCTTACGTATTGCAGTTGCAATCAATTCCTCCTCCCCCGCTGATTGCTGCTGCTCGAAAATATAAAATGGTTTGTCGAATGACGGGTTTTCCTTTTTAATATCCTGCAAAAGATCATGCGTCTGCAAGTGCTGGCAACCAAGGCTGAGTAAAGTGACTCCTCCTACGTTGGGATGGTTTGCGTAGGCCGCAAGCAATTTTCCCAGAACGGCGGAATCCTGACGAATACCACCGCAGCCTCCGTTGTGGTTCAGAAAACGAATGCCATCCACGTGATCAAAAAGAGTTGATTGCTTTTGTTTCAGCAGAGGAACAGAAAATGCCGGGTCCATTAAATCCTTGCCTTCGCGGCAGGCGCGGATCAGTTCGCGTGTAAATGCTTTATATTTTTCCGTTACTGAATATCCTAACTCATCCTGCAACACTTCCCGTATGACGTCCATATTGCGGTTCTCGCAAAAAACGGTAGGGATAAAGAGCCAGTAATTAGCGGTTCCTACGCGTCCATCGCTGCGGTGATATCCCAGAAAATGCCTTTGCCTGAATTTAGAAACATCGGGCGGTCTCCAATGGAATTCCTGGTTACGGCAGCAGTATGGCGTTGCTGCATGCTTTACGTTTTCCGTTGATACGCGAGTTCCCGCCGCAACGTCCATTCTGGTTCTTCCCACCAATACCCCATACATGATCACCTCATTTCCCGCCTTCTCATCCCGAATAAAAAATTTATGCTTGGCCGCTATAGGCTCCTTTATCAGATAGGTTATGTCTCCGAACTGAATTGTTTCTCCTGCGGGAAGATTCTTTAATGCTACCATTACGGTATCTGCAGGATGTATTTTTAATACCTTCTTTTTCATTTAATCGGTTACGAAGGCTAAGTTACAATGATTACGGAGATTGGGACTGGGTTGACGGTTGACGGTTGACAGTTGACGGACTTTAGACGTAAATTCGCAAATGGAATATGTCAACCGTCAACCGTCAACCGTCAAC
>JANWIY010000070.1 GCA_025449645.1 Chitinophagaceae bacterium
ATCCTGCACGAAGACACACTGTAGGGGGGGATCGGATGAGAACTCAGTGCCTGGATCTCGGATCATTGAGTTAAGGCGATGGATGCGCCGGTGCTAAGGTTTGCTTCTTTTGATACAGCCGTTCCTTTCAGCCGCGATCTGGAGAAAAATTTCCTAGCGTCGGCGCGTCTTGAAGAAAGCCTCAGAAAACTTGTTGATTTTTCATTTACCCCGGCTTGGCCTCATTCGCTTTCAGCACCCTCAGGAAATTCCCTCCAAGAATTTTGTAAATATCTTTCTTGCTATACCCACGTTGTAAAAGAGCTTCTGTTATTTTCGGGTAATCCTCCACGCCATCCAGTTCCCGGGGAGCGGATTCGATGCCATCGAAATCAGAGCCCAGTCCCACGTAGTCTGCTCCTACCAGCTTCACGATATAATCAATATGATCAATGAGCAGCGATAGAGGCGGACGAAGCGTTTCAAGATCTTTTTTATAGTGCCTGAACAGATAATCCAGTATCCTGTTTTCCGGAATTTCCAGACTGGCCAATGAATCATGCTCCGCCTTATGAAGTTTTAAGAAATGATTAACCCGCGGCAAATAGGTGCTGTCAATAAATCCCGAATAAAAATTAACCTGGATAACACCGCCGTTTTTAGCAATGGCTTTTATCTGCTCATCTTTCAGGTTACGGAAAACAGGACAAATCGCATATACCGAACTGTGAGAAGCAATAATGGGTTTTGTTGTGGTTTGGATCACATCCCAGAAAGTTTTTTCTCCGTTATGAGAAACATCAATCAGCATACCCATGGCATTCATCTTTCTCACAACCTGCTTCCCGAATTCATTAAGCCCATAAGGCGTGACAATAAACGAATGCTTTGATTCGTCGGAGGCCGAGGTTGCCCAGGATGTACTGTTGTTCCAGGTGAGCGTCATGTAGCGAACGCCCCGTTTGTAAAAACTATCGAGATAAGACAGGTTGTCTTCGATCATATGCCCGCCTTCCACGCCCGACAAGGCAGCCAGTTTATGATGCTTCACTGCATTCATCAATTCCTTATAAGAATATACGATCTGCATCCTGCCAGGATTCCTTGCGGCGACGGCATACAGGGAATCAAGCTCCCGGTTTGCATAGGCAAAAGCAGAACCTTTTCCGTAGTGATCATCACAAAAAATAGAAAACACCTGCACATCAACACCGCCCTGCCTCATCCTGTCCAGATCAGAATAAGTTTGTCCCCTGAGGTCCGAATCGAAGGCTAAATGATCTTCCACGGCCTTACTCAGGAAATCGTTATGTGTATCAACCAGGATCGCTTTTGCATGAATTTTCTGATAAGACTGGGCCTGGATGGTATGTTGAAAAAAAAGCAGCAGACAGCCTAACAGGTATCTCATATCTAATCTATTTATTCGGAACTTTCCTAAATGTAAACCAATTACCCAGTTATGGATCCGGAGATCATCAGAAAATATTGCATCCAGAAAAAAGCGGTAACTGAATCGTTCCCTTTTGGAGAATCCACCCTGGTGTTTAAAGTATGCGGAAAAATATTCCTGCTTCTTTCGCTGGATATAGTTCCGCTTCAAATGAATGTGAAGTGCGATCCGGAACAGGCTGAAAATTTTCGTGAAGAATACAGTTCGATAATTCCGGCCTATCATATGAATAAAAAACATTGGAACACGGTCGTGCTGAATGGCCAGGTCCCATCCCGAATGGTCTGGGAAATGATAGATGCTTCTTATTTACTTGTGGTCAGTTCGCTCCCGCTCAGGGAAAGAAAAAAACTGGATCCTCATAAATAATAACTGTTTCTTTCTATCTCTTCCTTAACCAGGTCCGGGACCAAAAAACGGATCGACTTGCCTTCACGCAGAATATTACGGATATGGCTAGCCGAAATCTGCAACAGGGGTGCATCTAAAATATGTGCCCGTACTCCCGGGTATTCCGGAAGCGATTCATATCCTGCGCGTATATAAATATAAAATGACGCCGCTTTAAAAAGCTGTTCGTAATTTTTCCATCTTGAAATATTTTGGTACCCGTCACTTCCCATTATAATCGAAAATTCATGCTGGGGATATTTCTCTCCGAGATACGTGAGGGTGTCAATAGTATAGGAGGGTCGGGGCAACTTAAATTCGATGTCTGAGGCTCTCAAATTGTTTTCCCCTTCTATTGCAATTTTAATGAGATATAGCCGGTGGTATTCGTTTAGTAAGCCTAAGGCCGGTTTGAGTGGATTTTGCGGGGACACAATAAACCAGACCTGATCGAGATCTGTCGATTGAACGACGTGATTGGCAATGATAAGGTGACCGTGGTGCACCGGATTAAAAGACCCAAAATAAAGTCCAACCTTCATAATATGTTGCAAATCATCATTTTATGAGCCACCTGGTTCCTGCTTGAGCCTGACCTGAATCCTGTAAATTAGAGCTGATCCCTCAATGACCCGGGCGTTCTTTTGAGCGGCGCTGAAAAAGCAATCAACAGGCGATGATCCAGGCAGGAATTAAAACGGATTGAAATCAGAATATACAGGAATAAGGTTTTTTAAGAAAACAACGGATCCACAAAGATATTTTCGGCCTCGTCCAGGCGCAGGCTGAGATGGTACCCCGCTACAGCAATGGAAATCGGATCTCCCAGCGGAGCAATTTTTTCAACCTTAATAATTTCTCCTGGAACACAGCCCATCTCCATTAATTTGAGATATACCTCATTTTTCTCAAAAGAATGAATCCTGGCCCTTGATCCGGTTCTTAACTCCGAAAGTCGCTTCATGTGTTAGAACAAAAGTAGCTTTGTTCCCCGAATTGACTTTACGATTTTCGGAAATGGCATGATGAAAAAGGGCTCCAGGATCAATTTCCACTTTATAAAACCTTGCCGGCTTCCAGCAAGGAAAAAACTCAAATCGTTTATTCGCCTCATCTTTAAGAACGTAGGCTTTACCTTAGGAGACCTGTCTCTTATTTTTTGCGACGACAGCTACCTGCTTGAACTTAACCAGAGATTCTTAAGGCATGATTATTACACCGACATCCTCAGTTTCCCTATTTCTGCGGGAAATAGCAAAACAATGTCGGGTGAGATTTATATGAGTGTTGACAGGGTCCGTGAGAACGCAAGAGGGCTCGGTAAGGCCTTTCAACAGGAAATACATCGGATCATGTTCCATGGGGTTCTGCATTTATGCAGGCACAATGATAAATCTAAAAAAGCCCGGGCAAATATGACAAGGCTGGAAGATAAATATCTGAAGCGCTACTTTACTCGTTCCACGTGAAACAACAATAAGTTTCTTTAAGGGGAAATGATATTTTAAAGGATAAGTCCCGGAGAATCCTTTCTTCCGTTCCATGGGTCTTCCGATATTAAGGCTTGTTTTTCTTTCACTTCGCGAGCCTTTCATTTTGCGGGCAAGATTTTCTTTCGTTTCACGGGTCTTTCAACCCCGGCACATTGTTCCACGTGAAACAGTTTGGAGTTTTGCCCCATTACTGCAACCGATTCCCTACGCCGGTTTGCCAACCAGCCAGTCTTAAATAAACTGAACGGGACTAATTCAAGCTTATCACTTTAGAAAATTCCCCGATAAGCTGAGGTGTCTGCGTACTTTTGCCGAATGTTCTCCAATTACGATGTTATTGTAGTAGGTGCCGGGCATGCTGGTTGTGAAGCTGCTGCCGCTGCTGCCAATTTGGGATCCAGGGTATTGCTTATCACCATGAATCTCCAGACTATAGCCCAAATGAGCTGCAACCCGGCTATGGGAGGAGTCGCGAAAGGTCAGATCGTTCGTGAAATTGATGCATTGGGAGGGTATTCGGGCATCGTGACTGACTTAAGCATGATCCAGTTCCGGATGCTCAACAAATCCAAAGGTCCTGCCATGTGGAGCCCCAGGGCTCAAAATGACCGGATGTTATTCGCCGCAACCTGGAGAAACATGCTTGAAAAAACACTAAATGTTGATTTCTACCAGGACATGGTTCAGGCGCTCCTTGTCGATGGAAATAAGGTCACGGGCGTTATCACCAGCATGGGGAATCGAATAAAGGCCGGAGCTGTGGTGCTGACCAATGGCACTTTTCTCAATGGCATTATTCATATTGGAGAAAAACAATTTGGCGGCGGAAGGCTGGCTGAAAAGGCGGCCACAGGTATCACTGAACAACTGCGGACCTTCGGATTTGAGAGCAACAGGCTAAAGACCGGCACCCCGCCCAGAATAGACGGCAGAAGTCTCGATTATAGCAAGATGGAAGAACAGCCGGGAGATGAAAAACCGGTGGGGTTTTCTTATTTACACATACCACTTCCTGCCGACCAAAAGAGTTGTTGGATAACTTATACCAATCCAACGGTACACGATATTCTTAAAACCGGTTTTGACCGGAGTCCCATGTTTGCCGGAAGAATAGACGGCACCGGGCCCAGGTATTGCCCCAGCATAGAAGACAAGCTGAACCGTTTTGCCGACAAGGAAAGACATCAGCTCTTTATTGAACCTGAAGGATGGAATACAGTTGAAATTTACGTGAACGGCTTCAGCACCTCCCTGCCAGAAGAAGTTCAATACGAAGCTCTTCGTATGATTAAGGGCTTTGAAAATTTTAAGGCCTTCCGGCCTGGCTATGCAATTGAATATGATTATTTCCCTCCGACGCAGCTGAAGCATAGCCTGGAGACCAAATTACTCGAAAACCTCTTTCTCGCGGGCCAAATCAATGGAACGACCGGATATGAAGAAGCAGCCTGCCAGGGCCTGATGGCCGGCATAAATGCACACCAAAAAATCAATCTTCTTGGGTCTTTTATTTTAAGCCGGAGTGAAGCTTATATCGGCGTGCTGATCGATGACCTCATTTGTAAAGGGACTGAAGAGCCCTATAGAATGTTCACTTCAAGGGCCGAATTCCGCACTTTATTGCGTCAGGATAATGCAGATCTGCGTTTAACAGAAAAAAGCCACACTTTAGGCCTCGCATCTGCCGAAAGGTTACGGGAAGTAAATATCAAGAAAAATGAAGTATCATCCATTTCTTTGATATTACACGAATTTTCTGTGGATCCGCA
>JANWIY010000071.1 GCA_025449645.1 Chitinophagaceae bacterium
CCATTCCGACAGAAACTGAATGGACTATTATCCTGAATTCTGAAACCGGGCAATGGGGAATTAAAAGGACTGGTGAAGCCAACAGGGATCCGGCCAAAGATGTACTGACTGTAAAAGTTAAGCCTCGCAGTGCTTCAGGAATGCAGGAACATCTTACTTATGAAGTTACCAAACCGGGTTTTGTACTTAGCTGGGAAAAAGTGGAAGTACCTGTAAGTATCGAATAAAAGAACATATTTTAAAAAAAGCCTGCATAGACGGATCATTGCAGGCTTTTTTATGCGTTTTCTATTCGCCCTCCAGAAAGCTTTTGAGCGATATTCCCAGAATAGCATTCCAGCCTTTCGTAAAATTTTCCACCGAAAAATCTGAATTGTGCCGGGGAAAAGTTTCGAGGCCTTCATGAGTAAGCCTGAGTTTTGTTTGCTTCCCTTCTGGAAATAGCTCAAAGCTCACCTGTGAATTGCCAGGATAATCTTTGTACGCCCAGCTGTGCTTAAGTTTTCGCACCGGAATCAATTCAATCACCTTGCAAAGATGTAAATATTTTTTGTCGTCTTTTGAACCGTAAAACTGAAATTCAAATCCCGGTTCGGGTTTGAATGCAGGCATATCAAAATACCATTGTTTCATTTTTCGGTTGTCAGTAATTGCCTGCCACACCTGGTCGGCCGATACATGGAATGTCCTTTCCACAATAACTGGTTTTGTTTTTGTTTCCATCAGAATTGTTCAATCACAACCTTTGATTTGTCCGCACCAAGCTTCAAAAGCAAATCATGAATGCCTTCTACCATCGGGTCCGGGCCGCAGACATAAAAGTATTGGGAAAAATCCCGGATCTGCTTCTTCAGGTATGTTTCATCTATCCTGGCATGATCGTACAGATCTGTCTTTTCATCCGTAATCGTATTGACAAATCGCTTGCCAAGCATTTGCGTCAGTTCATCTTTTAAAATGATATCCTTTTCGGTTCTATTTGAAAAAATCAATCGGTTATTACCCAGCTTATTATCCTTTTGCAACTGCCTCAATATGGCCAGAAACGGCGTAACACCAGCGCCTCCGGCGATAAATGTTCCTTCCCCATGGTAATTGATGGCTCCAAAAATATCGTGCAGCACAAGCTCATCTCCAATACTCAATTTCCCCAACTGCCTGGTTACTCCCGGATGGTCGTCGTAAATCTTAATGGTGAATTCCAAATGATCCCAGTCGTTAAGACTCGTAAAAGTAAATGGCCGTCTTTCATCCTTCCAGCCCGGTTTATTGATACAGATTTCGGTCGCCTGCCCGGGTATGTATTTATAAGACGGCGGCTTTTCCAGAACAAATCGATTTACATTATGTGTAACGCGCTCAGTCTTCAGAATTTTTACAATATGCTCTTCCATGATTAGATCTGATTTAAAATAATGTTGATAAGACTGTTGTATTCCTACCTAAAACTACAAAACATCTTAAGAAATTGGAGTTTTAAGTAACCAGTCGCCTTTTATTCGGGCATTCTTTTTGAATACATGCGCAGGAGGGTTTAATGACGTATAAATACATTAAATTGTGTAATGTGATATTTGTCTGTTCAGATTCCAATTGAATTTTTTTATTTTGAAGAAATTAATCATCTGTCATGAATAAGAAAGCAAATAAAACAGCGCAGGCTGAACCGGAAAATGAAAAATTTCCGCTTCCCGTTTACCCTGCAAAAGAAGATATTTACAATGTGGAAAAAGAGGAATCCTTTGATGAACAGGGTGCTTTGAAACAAAAGCTGAAAGCGGAAATGGACGAAAACCTGGACGTACCCGGCGCTGATCTCGATGATGCGGACGAAGCCATCGGGGAAGAGGATGAAGAAAATAATTATTATAGCCTGGGTGGAGAAGAGCACAACGACCTGGAAGAAGATAAAGGAGAATAATATCAAGCAGAAAAATGATCCCTAAAAAAAGAATTCCGACCGGTTGGTTATTGATCGTGATCGGCTTTATTTTTATAGGCATTGGCATATTTGTATTTCTATATCCCTGGCACGCATATTACCGGTTGACAAAATACGCCGGCATTTTGCTCCTGATGAATGCGGCATTACTGCTTTATATCGCAGCAAACAGAACAAGGGGTGCACGCGAGCGAAACTGGATCCTTGTCGAAAGCACTGTTGATTTCCTTTTCGTTCTGATATTCCTTTTCAATGCACTACTTTCCCTGATCGTGCTGCCTTTTTTCATCGCAACCTGGATGGGGCTGATGGGCGGCCTGAAAATTGCAGCTTCAATCGCCTTGAAAACCAAAATCACCGGATGGGGATTTATACTTACTGAAGGAATTATATCTGTTCTTTTTTCTATTTGGGTATTCAACGCTCCTTCACATAAGGCTGTAAGCGTTACGATTCCTATAGGATTATTCGCATTGTTAATGGGCACCATAAACATCATTGAAGCGCTGCGGTTCAAAAAAAAGGAAAACACGCTGGATATGATGCTCTGAATTTTATACCCTAAAAAAAGTTAGATGAAAAGAATGATCAGCGTTATGGCTATTGGCTTTATTTCCCTGGCCTTTTTTTCAAATGCTCCAAATGGACTTTGCATTGTCCAAATTTCATCTGGAAAAATTTCGGGCATTACGGATGAAACGGGCGCAATCTCTGTTTATAAAGGCATCCCCTTTGCAGCGCCGCCAGTTGGTGATTTCAGGTGGAAAGCTCCACAACCTGTGCGGCCCTGGGATGGTATTAAGGAATGCTGGTCATTCGGTCCAAGCCCTATGCAGAATAAGCCGGTCCCATTCAGCATGTGGACAGAAGAATTCCTCATTGCCAAAGAACCTATAAGCGAAGATTGCCTTTACCTGAATGTATGGACTCCTGTAAAATCCGCAGGTGAAAAAAAGCCGGTGCTGGTTTGGATCTATGGCGGTGGCTTTTCCAGCGGTGGAACTTCCGTCCCGATCTATGATGGTGAAGCTATGGCGAAAAAAGGGATAGTATTTGTTAGCGTAAATTACCGGGTCGGCGTGTTTGGATTTCTGGCTCATCCTGAACTGACAAAGGAATCGAATCATCATGCTTCAGGCAACTACGGACTAATGGATCAGATTGCCGCCCTACAGTGGGTGCAAAAGAATATCGCTGTATTCGGTGGGGATCCGGGTAATGTAACTATCGCAGGACAATCAGCAGGTTCGATGAGCGTAAACTGCCTGGTTGCTTCTCCCCTGGCCAAAGGTTTGTTTATTAGAGCCATTGGGGAAAGTGGCGCCGAAACGGTTGAGAATCCTATGCTGGGTGGATCATCTCTCGCACGAGCTGAGCAGCAGGGCAGAAAAATTGCAGGGGCATTTGAGGATTCTTCTCTTACGGCGCTTAGAAGGATATCCGCGTCCGAATTATTGAAAAAAGCCGGAGGGAATTTCTATCCCATAGTGGATGGTTATGTTTTGCCTGCTTCAGTTGCAAATATTTACGCTTCAGGAAATGAAAATAGGGTTGATTTGCTTACCGGATGGAACCAGGATGAAGGATTTTTATTTAACGGCGTAAAGAATGTCGCTGAATACCGAAAGGATGCGGAAGAAAAGTATGGTAAGGATGCAAGCCGGTTCTTGTCCCTTTATCCAGGTCAGACGGACTCAGAAGCCACTGCGTCGCAATTAAAGGTTTCGCGCGACATGATTTTTGGCGTGGAAAACTATACCTGGGCCAACCTCCAAAGTAAACTGGCGGGATCCAGGATCTGGGTCTATAGGTTTACCCGCAAACTACCTGCAACAGGTAAGTATGTACAATTTGGTGCGTTCCATACCGGAGAGGTGCCCTATGCTTATGACAATCTGAAATTCGTGAACCGTCCCTGGCAGGCTGTGGACTATAAACTCGCTGATATCATGTCATCTTATTGGGCAAATTTTGCGGCCAATGGAAACCCGAACGGACCCGGACTTCCGGAATGGCTTGCTTACAATACTATAGCAAAGTCAATCATGATGCTGGGAGAAAATTCTTTTTCAACTGCATTGCCGGATTATCAGGGCCTTGACTTTATGTATGGGCAAATGACCGGGCCTCTTCAAAATAAGCTTCATTGATTACCTTTATGCGTCAGAATAAACCGGTTTTCTGCAGCTTAGCCAATTTTGATTAAAACCGGATAACCTCTCTTTATGCACCCAGATACTTTATCCGTTCATGCAGGCAATATGGAGGATTTGATTGGTTCGATAGTTCCTCCCATAAATTTGTCAACCACATTTGAACGGAACAAGGATGGCGTTATAGGCGGCAAAGGTTTCATTTATAGCCGGATGGATAACCCCAACAGAAGGAGCCTGGAAATAAAACTCGCCCTGCTCGAAGGCGGTGAAGAAGCCTTTGCATTTCCCTCTGGTAATTCAGCTGCGCTGGCCATTGCTGAGACCGTGCTGGAACCAGGAACACATCTGATCATGCCTGACGATTGTTATCATGGCATTGCCGCCATGATCAGAAATTTGCTGCCCAGATGGAAAGTGTCGCATACAGAAGTGAATATGTCGGACGCTCATAATCTAGAAAATGCCATTCAGAAAAATACACGACTGGTGCTGCTTGAAACGCCTTCGAATCCTCTTTTAAAGATTACGGACATCTCTGCGGTCGCTAGTATAGCAAAGGCAAATGGCATCCTCCTTGCGTGCGACAATACATGGGCAACCCCCCTGATCCAGAGACCTCTTGAGATGGGGATTGACCTGGTTTTCCATTCTTCCACTAAATTTTTCGGCGGCCATTCGGATATTCTGGGAGGTGTGGTGATTGTAAAAAAGAGAAATGAAATATCACAACGTATCCGCGAATTCCAGGTAGTCGGCGGGGTTGTTCCATCTCCATTTGACTGCTGGCTACTGAACAGAAGTCTGTCTACACTTTCGATCCGCCTCGAAAGACAGGTAAAAAATGCATTACAAATCGTTGAATTCCTGAAAACCCATCCGAAAGTTGAAAAAGTTTACTATCCCGGTCTGCCGGATCATCCGAATCATCTCATTGCAAAGAAACAAATGAATGGAAATTTTGGATCTATGATTTCCATTCAGGTAAAGGGTGGCGAAAAAGAAGCGATGAGGTTTGCTGCCAATCTCGAAATATTTAAACATGCAACCAGTCTTGGCGGTGTTGAAAGCCTGGTTGAGCACAGAAGAACTGCAGAGGGTATGGTTCCAAAAAGCCCAGATAACCTGTTGCGCATTTCCGTAGGCATTGAATACATCGACGATCTCATCGACGATTTGAAAAAAGGATTTTCCGGCTAATCTGCTTTCATTTATTGTTCCACAGGCAAATAAACGCTGAATATGGCGCCATTTCCGGCTTCAGAAGAAGCTTTGATAAAACCGTGATGGTTTTCCACAATCTTTTTGCATAGAGCCAGTCCGATTCCTGTGCCCGGGTAATTCTGACCTGTATGAAGACGTCTGAACATAGTAAATATCTGGCTTACACACTGGTCGTCGAAGCCAATGCCATTGTCCTCAAATTTCAACTCTACAAATGGAACTAATTGATCAGGTATATCAAACGCGATGCTTTTACCTGGAGAAAGAAAACTGGAGGAGATCCTGATTACAGGAGCCTCTGCTGAAAATTTTAGCGAATTGCCGATCAGGTTTGAGAAAAGCTGATGCATCTGAATGCTGATGCTTTTTATTACGGGTAAATGATCACTGGTTATTTCGGCTGCCTTCTCCTTCAACACCAGTTCCAAATCAATTTTAACCAGTTCAAGCACCTCGTTCAAATCTGTTATTACATATTCTTCCTCATAGCTGGTCACACGGCTATAGTTGAGGATCGCCTTGATCATCGACCCCATCCTGTGAGCAGAAGAATTTATTTTATCCAGATATTTTTTTGCCATATCCGGATCATCTGCGCTCTTCTCATATAATTGAATGAAAGTCTGAATTTTTCGCATCGGCTCCTGCAAATCGTGAGAAGCGATATAGACAAACTGTTCGAGCTCCCTGTTGCGGACTTCCAGATCTGCGGCATATTGTTTGACCTTTTCTTCTGCAAGTTTTTTATCAGACAGGTCACGGGTAACCTTAACAAATCCTATAATTTGCCTCTCGTCATCATGCAATGCCGTAATTGTTATACTACCCCAAAATCTTGTTCCATCTTTGCGCACCCTCCATCCTTCATGCGTGGCCCTTCCAGAGTCAACAGCTTCCTTAATTAATTTTTCCGGTAATTTATTGTCCTGGTCATTTTGGAGATAAAATATCCGGAAATTTTTCCCAATGATCTCACCCTCTTTATACCCTTTTATTTTTTCAGCACCCAGATTCCAACTGATGATTGTTCCTTCTTTATTCAATAAAATGATGGCATAGTCCTGAATTTCCTCCATCATTTTATGATAGATATTGATTCCCAAGGTTTCGCTGGCTCCGGGGGTATTGTTTGTTTCTTCAACTGTTTTAGATTCCATTTCTCTGTCTCTTTTGAAATCTTCGGCGTTTTTTAAAAATCCGGACCTATGGTGTACCAATTGGGAAATTTATTCCTTTTTTTAGAATCATTTCCGGCCTGTATGAAAACCCTTTGCAGATAATTCCTGCCTGTTTACCATCCGGATAAAGCGGAAAACCAGTAAAAATGATGCCATGGTAAGCCCTGCTATAAAGCCAAGCCAGATCCCGGGAGCGCGCAAGCCAAAATGAAAAGCCAACAGGTAACCAACCGGCAATCCGATTACCCAATAGGCTATAGTTACGAATACTGTAGGAGTTTTCACATCTTTTATTCCCCGCAAAAGTCCTGCCCCTACTGCCTGTGTACTGTCTGATATCTGGAAAACCGCCGCAAATAATAATAAGATGCCTGTTAAATGCATTACTTCCGGATCCTTGTTAAAGAGGCCCGGAAGTTGCCCCCTGAATATGATGAAACAAAGCGCACAAACGCTGCCGTAAATAAGGGCCGTGATCAGCGTACTCCTGCCGATTATTCTGATCCTGTACCAGTCAGAACGGCCAAAGGCATTGCTTACTCTTATTGAACAGGCCTGGGACAAGCCCATGGAAACCATAAAAGTAAATGAGGCACAGCTCAAAGCGATCTGATGCGCCGCCTGTGCAAGTGCACTGATGGTTCCGATAATTATTCCTGATACCGCAAATGCGCTTACTTCCATACCCAGTTGTAAACTGCTGGGAACGCCAATGTGCAGTAGTTTTAGCATGGTATGGCGGTTGAATATCCATTGCCTCCGGCCGGCGACTGTATATTTCCGAAAAGTACCGTGCTTAAAAATGACCAATACCAGTACAAGAAAAATCAGGGTCCGGGTAATGAGGGTAGCCCATCCGGCTCCTGCGAGCTCAAGCCTCGGAAATCCCCAGTTGCCATAAATCAACAACCAGTTCAGGAAAATATTTACCGGCAGGGCACCCAGGGAAAGTACCATGGCCGTGCGCGTATACTCAAGCCCGTCAGTAAATTGCTTCAGGGTCATGAACAGCAGCATGGGAATAATGGAAAGGCCAACCAGCCTCATAAATGGATAAGCCAGTTGCGCTACTTCAGGGTCCTGACCAAGATGAAATAAGATTCCCCTTCCGGCAACAAGACCCAGGGAAATCATAATTGCAAATACTGTACAAAGGAGGAATCCATTGAAGAGGTAATGTGAAACCTGCTCGGAATCATGACGACCGTTTGCCATGGAAACCAGCTGGGATACGGAAATGGTCATCCCCATGCCGATTACAAAAGGAATATTCACTGCATTCATTACCAGAGCGGCTGCCGCCAGATGTTTATAGCTGATTGCTCCGACCATAGCCGTATCAATGAGATGAAGCGACATCTGCGCCAACTCCCCGATTATCACGGGCACAGCAAGCCGGATGGTTTTATATGCTTCAGCCTCTTTCCAGTCGTTCATAATGGATAAATCTAATGAAGTTGAACAGGGACTCCGGGCCGTTAAGATCTGAAGAAATTGATTGAAATCACATTATCCGTTAACTTGTTAAGAAATTAAAACGATGGCGCCTATCCGATGGGGTATTTTAGGGTGCGGACGCATTGCCCGGAAATTTGCTTCCGACCTTCAGTATGTCCCAGATGCCTGCCTGATGGCTGTCGGATCCCGTCAGCAATCGACTGCTGACGCATTTGCTGCTGAATTTCCCGCGCCCTACAGGCATAACAACTATGAGGACCTGGCCGGAAATCCGGAAGTTGACGTGATCTATATTGCTTCTCCCCACGCCATGCATCATGAACATACGCTGATGTGCCTGGAAAGAAAAAAGGCGGTGCTCTGTGAAAAAGCTTTGGCACTGAACTCGGGACAGGTAAGAGAAATGATCGACAAAGCGCGGAAAGAAAAGGTTTTTTTGATGGAGGCCCTATGGACAAAATTTCTGCCCCATTATCAAAAGCTGCGCGCGCTTATTGCTGCCGGTGAATTAGGCGAAATCCGCAGCGTACTGGTTAATTTTGGATTTATTCCACAAGCTCCGGTTCCCCAGCGTCTGTTGGACCCTGCACTAGGCGGGGGCACCATGCTCGATATCGGAATTTATAATGTGTTCATGACACTTTCCGTACTGGGCAGGCCCGATGAAATAGAAGCGACAATGGATCCTGCCAAATCCGGAATTGATGAACAATGCGCTGTGCTATTTAAATATAAGAATGGAGCCATGGCACAGCTCTTTTCCAGTTTTTCTTCCAATCTTGCCACCGAAGCAGATATCAATGGCAACAAGGGCCGAATCCACCTGACGCATCGGTTTTATGAACCCGGCACAACGATAGAATTTTTCCCGGGCCGGTTTGAGAGTAAACAAATCATACCCTTTCATAAGGAGCCCGGATCCGGCTATCAGTATGAGACCCGTCATGTAGGCGAATGCCTGAAAAAGGGTTTAACGGAAAGTCCGACAATGTGTTTTGCAGATAGTCTCCTGCTAATGGAAACGCTGGACAGGGTTCGTGCAGTTGCGGGTATATGGTATAAGGCGGACAATTGAATCAAGGGCGTTTTAATTTCCAGTGTTTTGTAACCTTTCGATTCATTTAAACTCTAATGTTCCAAAGCATCCGAAAATCATCACAAAATTTTAAACATGGCGACCCTTAACCAATTACAAAAAACCCTGCATATAACTTATTCTGTGGTACCTATTGTCGCTGGAATCGACAAATTCACCAACCTGCTGACCAACTGGTCAAACTATCTGGGCAGCAATATGAAGTCTGTGCTGCCGATGGAGCCCATGGCTTTCATGAAAGTGGTTGGAATAATTGAAATTGTAGCCGGCCTTCTTGTGATTCTCAAACCTGTTTTCGGGGCATACCTGGTGATGGTATGGCTGATCGCGATTGCCCTTGTTTTAATCGTCGGTGGAAATTATTTTGACGTGGCGGTCCGGGATCTTGTTATGGCCGTAGGCGCCTATACCTTCGCACAACTTACAATCATAACCAGGAAGACACTGTAGAATCCTAAAGAATATGTGTGATCAGTTTCTTTAGAAAATCACTGCTGATCTCATTTTCCGTTACACCGGAAAGTCCTTCGCCGTTTTTCAATTGCAAAGCCGTGTTTTTCATAGCCCGAACGGCCACTTTCAGGAAGCCAGGCCCGAGACTAAGCCTCGCAACGCCGATCTCTTTCAATGTTTTTAAATCCGGAATTCCGGGAATTGCCAGAATATTAACAGGCGCTGAAAGCGATGAGACGAATTGTGCAATTTCCTGCTTATCAGTCATCGTGATCGGATAGATTCCGTCGGCACCTGAATTCAGATAAGCTCTCCCTCTTTTAAGCGATTCTTCCCATTTTTCCTCGCTGCTTTTCCATTCCGTGCCCTTCACATATACATCAGTTCTTGCATTGATATAAAGCGGAATGCCCATTTCATCTCCGGCCTTTCGCACTGACTGCAATCTTCTGCATTGGGCTTCTATCGCAAAAAGTGTTTTATTTTTTAAATCATAGTCTTCTATGTTGATCCCCACCGCTCCCGTGTCGAGCAATCTTTTAATATTTTCCCGCAGCCCATCCTCCGTTTGTGCATATCCACTCTCCATGTCCACCGTTACAGGAATGCTTACGCCTCCGGTAATTTTCTTTATTAAGATCAGCAAATCACTGAATTGAATGTTTTCACCGTCAGGAACACCCTGGGTGTACGCAATGGACGCACTCGCTGTAGCAATGGCGGGATAGCCAAGCTCTTCCAACAATGCAGCGCCTAAAGGGTCCCATATATTTGGTAAGACCAACAATGATTTATCAAAATGCAGGTCACGAAATATTTTTGCCTTCTGTTGCTGAGAAGCCATATTTGTCATATGTAGTTTTGTCTATTAAATAAGGTCCCCCGATTCCGCTATTTTTTCTCTACCACCCGCTGGTAAATATCTTCATTTATTTGTTTTTCGCTTTTAGCAATGATCACAGTGGCAACCGAATTGCCTATGAAATTTATGATTGCCCTGCCCTCGCTCATGAAACGGTCCACGCCGATCAGCAAGGCGAGGCCTTCCAGCGGAATTACTTTTAGCGCAGTGAGTGTGCTGGCCAGCACAATAAACCCGCTACCGGTCACACCCGCCGCACCTTTGCTTGTTACCAGCAGGATGCCTATGATCATCAGTTGTTGCGCAAGACTAAGGTCAATCAGGAAAACCTGGGCCAGGAAAATCACACTCATGCTGAGGTAAATGGTGGTACCGTCCAAATTAAAACTATATCCGGTCGGTATGAGCAACCCGACAACTTCTTTTTCGCAGCCTGCTTCCTCCAGTTTTTGCATGACAGAAGGAAACACGGCCTCACTACTGCTGGCTCCAAGTACAATCAGAATTTCTTCTTTAATGTATAAAAGCAGTTTCCATAAACTGAATTTATAATAGCGGCAAATGGCATTCAAAACCAGAAAAATGAAGAGCAGACCCGTCAGGTAAAAACAAAGCATTAATTTCCCCAGAAGGAATATGCTGCCGAATCCGAACTTCCCGATGGTGTAAGCCATTCCGCCAAAAGCCCCGAAGGGGCTTAGTTTCATAATCATTCCGAGAATATTGAAGATCACTTTATTGATCTTTTCAATTCCTGACAAAACCGGTTTACCGGGATCACCCAATTGCTTGAGGGCAACTGCAAATAGTATACTGAAAAAAAGGATCTGCAGAATATCACCCTTGGCAAAAGCATCCACAATACTGGATGGAACAATATGCGTTAAGAAATCTCCCCAGTTAAATTGACTGGCTTGTTTGGCAATATCCGTGACGGCTGCTGGCTGAACCTGTCCATGAGCGACTCCGGCCCCTGGTCTTATGATATTGGCAACCGCCAGCCCGATGATCAGGGCCAGAGAAGAAACAACCTCAAAATAAATCAGGGCTTTTATCCCAAGTCTTCCAACTTTTTTCATGCTGCCCGCACCTGCAATGCCGATCACGATACTGCAGAAGATCACCGGTGCAATGATCATGCGGATCATGTTGATGAAAGTATCCGCAATGGCTTTTGCCGCCGTAGCAAACCCTGGAAACAGCCAGCCGGCAATTATGCCAAGAACGATGGCGATAAGGACCTGGATGTAGAGTACTTTGAGGATCTTCATTTATGGGCTATGAGTCTTTCATTTATGGGTTGAGCGTGATGGGTTATGATTTATGAGTTATGCACTTCATGAAGCAGGTAAAAATAATTTTGTGAAACCAAATTTCCCAGCCATTTCCAAAAATTTCTTTGTTACATATTTATATATATTCGAAATGGCGCCGCCAACCCATAACCCATAACCCATAACTACTGAATCGCCTTGTCCACAATCTCCTGCGCTTCTTCCAGCATTTTTCTCAAATAGTCTTTCCCTTTAAAGCTCTCCGCATAGATTTTATAAATGTCTTCCGTGCCCGAGGGTCGCGCTGCGAACCATCCATTCTCAGTGATCAGCTTGAGACCACCTATCGAAGCCCCATTGCCGGGTGCATTGGTGAGAATGGAAATAATCTTATCGCCGGCAAGTGTTTTTTGAGTAATCTGTCCGGGAGAAAGTTTTCCAAGCTTTTCTTTTTGTTGCGGGGTGGCTTTAGCTTCAATGCGGTCATATATTGACTCTCCGAGTTCCTGTGTTATATCCTGGTAAATTTCACCCGGATCGCGTTTAATGGTGGCCGTGATTTCAGCTGCGAGCAGGGCGGGGACAAACCCGTCTTTATCAGTGGTCCAAACAGTTCCATCAAGCCTGGAGCATGTTGCTCCTGCACTTTCCTCCCCACCAAAACAAAGGGAGTCATCAAAAAGTCCGTCCACGAACCACTTGAAGCCGACGGGAGTTTCATATAATTTCCTGTTGAGTTTTTTTGTAACCCGGTCAATCACCTGGCTGCTCACAACTGTTTTGCCCACCGCCTTGGAGTCTTTCCATAAGGGGCGGTGCTGCAAAAGAAAAAATACCATTGCAGACAAATAGTGATTTGCAGGCATTAAACCCGCACTCTTTGTGACAATTCCATGCCGGTCATGATCCGTATCACAGGCCACCGAGATATCGAAACGGTCCTTTAAACCGATCAGCTGCTGCATGGCATAAGGAGAAGACGGATCCATCCTGATCTTACCGTCCCAATCCACCGTCATGAAACGGAAAGTCGGATCAACGGTCTTATTCACGACAGTTAAATTCAATCCATATTTTGATGCTATCGGCTCCCAGTAATGGACACCCGCTCCGCCCAGCGGATCCACACCTATGCTGATTTGCGAATCGCGGATAATATCCAGGTTGATCACATTGCCAAGATCATTTATATAGTGATTCAGAAAATCATGCCTCTGCGTGCTGCGCACGCGAAGGGCTTTTTCATATGGCATTCTCAAAACGCCTTTCATCTTATTCTCCAAAAATTCATTGGCTTTGGATTCTACCCAACTCGTGATGTCAGTGCCCGCAGGCCCCCCATTCGGGGGATTATATTTGAAACCGCCGTCGTCTGGCGGGTTGTGGGAAGGAGTTATTACAATACCATCGGCCATTCCGTTTTTGCGGTTACGGTTATATGTTAATATCGAGTGTGAAACGGCGGGTGTAGGCGTATATTCATCTCCGTTAGCAATCATGAGCTCTACGCCGTTAGCGGCCAGCACTTCAATGGCCGTTGTATATGCCGGCATAGAGAGTGCATGCGTGTCTATACCAAGGAATAGGGGTCCTTCAATTTTCTGTAGTTTCCGGTAAAGACATATGGCCTGGCTGATCGCCAGTATATGCCATTCATTGAATGAACAGATAAAAGAAGAGCCACGATGGCCGGATGTGCCAAATGAAACGCGCTGGGCAGGAACCGATGGATCGGGCCTGTTAGAATAATATGCCGTAATCAGTTTGGGAACATTTACCAGGATGGAGGCATCTGCTAATTTACCGGCGGCCGCACTTATTTCCATAGTTATTAAAGTTAGAACATAATTACTGTGGTCAGGGTCATTTTCGCCAGCGTTTTCCTATCCAGACAAATATCAGCGAAAGCAAAACAAAGGCAAAAGATAATATCAGGCAATTAATCAGCACGACCGGATACCCGAGGTTGCTGACATTGACAAAAGGATAAGGATAGAATCCTGAGACCGATCCGCGGATCAGGATGAAGCTGATATATATTAAGGGATAAAGAAGCCAGAAGTAAACATTTTTCCATTTCAGTCGGGACTTGGGTACAAACAATATCCAGAACAAAAGGAACCATAACGGATTTACCACATGGAGCAATTCGTCCACCAGCTGTTGTGCACCCTGCGGGCTCCAGAGGAATCTCAGGATTCCGTTATATACCAGGCCAACAATCGTAATGTATACTGCAAGAGGCGTAAGAGTTGACGGGCGCGAGAAAAAACTTCCCATGGATGACAAGGGGCTGCATAGAAGGGCCGTAAAGCAAACGGTTATCAGGATATTCGTGAGGATGGTAAAAAAACTGAAATACCTGATTACCGTTTCTGGAATTGATGCTTCCCGGTTTAAGATAATAAGATAAAATTGTAGTAGAATAGAAAACCATCCCAAAAAAGCTCCGGTTGCTACGAAGAATTGTCCGCTTTTTGAAGATGTATCCATCCGCGTACATTATTAGATCAAGGGTTAACTAAATATACGGGAATAATTCCATGAGTTATTATTTCCAGAACCATAGCCAGGCGGCAATCCAGATTACAAAACAAATGAGTGCGATCCATAAAATCCGTTTACCATGATGCCTGTCCTTTCCGCTGTAAACAAAATGCCGCTGACCGTCCGGGAGGGTCCTCTTCATATTAGCCATACTGAATCCGATGATCATTCCAAGCGGAGGCGCAATCAAAGCAAGGAGATAAGCCATATAAGTCCAGGATTTGTCTGCCGCATCCGGCCTGGAGAGCATTCTCAATTTCTCATCCTGAAATCGCTTCAATTCTTTTGAAGGAATGTGAATGCCATGTCCGGATAAAATCTTTTGCGCCAGCGCATAATCCAGCCAACCCCATTCATCCGGGTTACGAATGATATCCACTAATTCGGAATCCGAAAATTGATACAGGTAATAGTCTTCTCCGACCCTGTTTGCCTGCTCACTGTACAAGGACCTCATGATCCCGTCGGCCTGTTCAAAGTCCTTAGCCCGCAATTTTACCCGGATATCCCGATCCAAAAAATTTTTAGCAAAACTCGGGTCGAATAATTTTCCATTGTCCTCTAATTCAACCCGGATCTTGTGCTCTTTTAATTTAGCGGCCATTTCCGCTGCCATTTCCGAATCATTAAATCTTCTGAATGTGAGAAAAGGTTCATCCATTTCAATAAACTTAGCATTAAATTCGCAAACAGATGTCCATGTTCATAGCCTCATTAAATTCCGGCAGCAATGGAAACTGTTACTATATCGGCAACAGTGAAGAAGCTATTTTCGTGGATGCCGGCCTCTCCTGCGCTGAAACCGAGCAAAGGATGGCCCGCCTGGGACTGGATATGAATGCCGTGAAGGGAATCTTTATTTCCCATGAGCATAGCGATCATATCTTCGGCCTTTCCACCCTGGTGCAAAAATATAAAATGCCTGTATACGTAACTGCAGGAACCCTCAGGGAGATCAGAGGAAAAAGGCTGAGGGCTTTTGTCCGCTTGTTTGAAAGCCATCAGCCTGTAAGCATCGGCGGGCTCACCATAACTCCCTTTCCAAAAAAGCATGATGCCCGTGATCCGCACAGTTTTGTGGTGCGCTGCATGCAGACCACCGTGGGAATTTTTACAGATATCGGTCAGATCTGCGAACAGGTTGTCTGTTATTTCCGCCAATGCCATGCAGCTTTTCTGGAGGCCAATTATGACGAAGAAATGTTGCAGCAGGGCAGATATCCTCATTTCCTGAAAAACAGGATCCGGGGCGGCCAGGGACATCTGTCCAATCACCAGGCCTTTGAACTTTTTACCAGCCACCGGCCCGATTTTATGACCCACCTGCTTTTGTCGCACCTCTCGAAAGAGAATAATTCACCCGAATTGTTAATGGCCCTGTTTAATCATCATAAGACCGATACTGAAGTAATTATTGCTTCCCGCTATCAGGAGAGCCAGGTATATCCGGTTTCCTTCCAGCCCCCCACAAAAACTTTTTTGAGTCCCGGGGAAATAATCAATGAAATGCCTTTAAAGAAAAAAGCAAATGTAAAATCCGAACTCCGGCAATTGAGTTTGTTTTAACGGCTATGGATAGGGGCTAATCCGGCTCTTCCATTGGTTGGGAAATGGCCCTCTGCATACGGATAAGAATTTTCACGATAGCGACAACAGACAAGACCGTCCATACGCCCTCGAGAATAACGAAAGGAAAATAGGGAATCAGATAGCTGGCAATACAGGCGATACCGGCGCCTGCGAAATTCAGCAGGCCGTAAATCAGGCTGTCCGTCCGGATAATCTTCAGCAGGTTCAGAACAAAAGCAATCAGGAGAATGCTCACGCCAAAACTGCCAAGGGCTTCTGAAAAATTCATGTAGAAAAATTGGAAAAGGTTTATGCCTGTTTACAGGAGGGTATGGAAAGTAGTGGTGGATGGTATATGGTGGATGGTAGATGGATTTCAGTTGTAAATTCGCACCTGCTGTCCATATACGATCCACCATATACCATCCACCATCAAAGGATCCCGGACCGACAAAAGTAGGGAAACTTGCCCTGGTTCCCGGCCTGCAGCTGATTTTTTTTCACTATCCCCAGGCAAACAAAGCCTCCCTGGGAACAGGGAGGCCGTTAACGATTGCTAGTCCACGAGAAAATCAAATTAAACTGCTTTTTTACTTTCGAATCAATCAGGATAAGGTAATGGTCATGGTTCTGGGTGTAGGGCCTGAGAACAAACTTACGCTGTATGGAACACCCTCTACAAGGGGGGAAAGCTCGATTCTGACCCGGGTATTTTTCCCGGTGCCGGGGGGTAGAATGCCCCTTTCTCAGACCAAATAGTATACGGAAAGCCGATTCTCCGTATTTTAAAGTCATAATTAACTATTAAACTGATCATATGCCTTACAAAACAAGCTATTTTTTCCTGTTCGTTGCTCTGTCTGCGGGCCTTGTATATGCATTCCGGGAATCTGACAGTGGCAACCAAAAAAACCAGAATCCATGGCAACTCCTCTCCCGCACCCTGAATACAAATCCCGCCAATAACACGGATACCGGCGGAAGGGTTGTTAGTATTGACTCCGCGCAGTTATGCATAGATAAATACGCCTCGGTCATGTTACAGCATGGGTTTTCAAGCGTCGCCGGCCAAAAAGTAAATATCCAGATCAAAAGGACCAGCATGATCACCACGGGTGAGGTTTTCAGGGGAAAAGGCTTGCTGGACTGGCTTACCCAGACCGCTGCCCAGTACAATGAAGCCGGTAAAACGCTTATGGTAAAAATACAGCTGGGCATTTACGACAGCACTTATCTGAATACCTATCAGAGCAATGCTGAAATAAAAAACCGATACCGCAACCGGATAGCAATCTTTCTCATGCCTTACGATAGTGCCCAGGCAGTTCAGGGTGGAATCCATGCCAATGCTGTGCTTCCTCCCGGTTCAACAGGAGGTGGAACAGGGTACGACCTGGGTGGAATTCAACCTTAATCCATATGCATATTGCCTGGTTTGAATATTTTCAGATTGCCTGCCTGGTAGTTGCACTCTATTGTTTTCGAAGGCTCCGGGCATGCTCCCTGCTGGCATTTATTCCCCTGCTGCTCATCGTGAACGTAACCGAATTTACAGGAACAAACTACCGGTTATTCGGATGGGAATCGAACTATCTCATTTATAATCTTTATCTGCTGGCATCCACTCCATTCTATTTTTACATAGCAGGCAAAATGTTATTTTTAACAGGCAAGGAAACATTTGTTTTTTATGCAGTATGTATCCTTTGCCTGATACTGATCTCGGTAAACTTTTTTTTCATTCAGAGCCCGTTTCGCTTTAATACCTATTCACTCATTCTATTTGATATCATGACCATTGTGTTTTCAAGTCTCAGTCTGGTCCGCCTGACAATCATGGATCAAAACGAATTGAATTTTACCAGGGAACCTTTTTTCTGGATCAATTCGGTAAATCTCTTATTCGGTCTTATCACATTGGTCGTACTCGGACTTCACGAATACATATTGATAAATCATATTGAGATCGCCCACAAGACCCTTTATAATGCCATCGTGCCTTCCGTAAACGCCATCGTTTACGCGGGGTACAGCTATGCTTTTATTTTATGCAGGACACCAGGGATCAGGTAGTTTTCACCATTGTTGCAGTCATCATCATACTGCTTTTTCTGGGCGTATTGTTCCTGGTGATGCTGTTCTATTATAACAATAAAAAAGGGCAAATGACTAAGGAACAGCAGCTCATGAAAGCAACTTTTGAGAAGCAATTACTCGAATCCAAGCTGGAAATACAGGAACAGACTTTCGATATGATCAGCCAGGAGATCCACGACAATGTCGGCCAGATCCTGAGCCTTGCCAAAGTGCAACTCGGCATTATGGAGCAGCGTCATATTATTGAGGGGGATCTCGTAAGTAATGTAAAAGAAAGTATCAGTCTGGCGATGACCGAATTGCGCGATATTGCCAAGAGCCTGAGCAGCGAACGTCTTCAATTGCTCAGCCTGCCTGAAAGTATCGCCCAGGAAATCAAAAGGATCAACCGCAGTGGTATCCTTAAGGTAACGGCTAGTGTAGAGGGTGTGGAGAAAAATGTGCCCGATCACCAAAAACTCATTGCTTTCCGGATGGTACAGGAGGGATTTCAAAATATCATCAAACATGCAGGTGCCTCCGAAGTGAAGGTTTCCATCCGTTATCTGGAAGAATGGATACATATATCGATCTTTGACAATGGAACCGGATTTAATCCCGAAAATGAATTGAAGAAAAGAGAAGGGCTGGGCCTGCAGAATATTCTCCGGCGTGCAAGTCTTATTGGTGGCAAAGCAAATATCATCAGCAAGCCCGGGGAAGGAACAACACTGGAAATACAAATTGCTTATGCGTGAAGAGCGCTCCATAACGATAGTGGATGATCATACCATGTTCCGCAAAGGGCTAGCCGTGCTCATCAATTTATTTCCATCTTACCGCGTACTGATGGATGTTGGCAATGGCAGGGAGTTCATAGAACAGCTTGTTCCCGATCAGCTTCCCGACATTGTATTGCTGGATATCCATATGCCGGTGATGGACGGTTATGCAACTGCAGCGTGGCTCCGTAAGCATTATCCGCAGATCCGCGTGATGGCACTGAGCACGATGGACTCCGACGTAGCCATTATTAAAATGATCCATCAGGGGGCGCGGGGATATATTTTAAAGGATGCGGACCCCAAAGAGCTTCAGCTTGCCTTTGATGAAATTATTGACAAAGGATATTATTACAATGAAATCCTCACCCGCAAAGTAATGCAATCCATCCACCAGGGCGGAAGTGAATCCATTTCAGGGTTTGCTAAACTCACTGACCGCGAACTGGAATTCCTGCAACACGCCTGCAGTGAAAAAAATTATCAGCAGATAGCAAGGGAAATGTTTCTCAGTGAACGAACCGTTGACGGATACCGCGAGTCCCTCTTCAAGAAATTCAACGTAAGCAATCGCGTGGGTTTGGTGCTTTATGCGATTAAGAATCAATTGGTGAATTTGTAAAGAAAGTAAAAAGTAAAAAGTAAAAATGGATGCTGATATTGTATCCTTTTGAATGAAGAGCTCCACTTTTTACTTTTTACTTTTTACTTTTTAATTTATTCGTTAAATTCACTCAATGCCATCATTCAAATCTTACTTCCCCTGGAACCAGGAGTTGATTGCAACATATCCTCTGTTCAGTGAGAAGGAATTGGAAGACCGGATTTCAGCCGCGTCATTTGCTTTTATTCAATGGAAAAATAAATCCTTTGCGCAGCGCGGGGAAATACTGAATAAAGTTGCCGCCATACTTCGCCGGGATCAGGAAATCCTGGGCGCCCTGATCAGCAGGGAAATGGGAAAGGTAATCGCCGAATCCAGAGCAGAAATTGAAAAGTGCGCCTGGGTCTGCGAATATTATGCAGAGCACGCAAGCGGTTTTCTTCTGGACGAAACCCAGGATGCCGGATACAGGAAGAGTTTAATTTCTTATCAGCCCCTTGGGGCTATATTGGCCATCATGCCCTGGAATTTTCCCTTCTGGCAGGTATTTCGCTTTGCTGCTCCCACACTGATGGCAGGAAATGTATGCCTCCTGAAACATGCACCCAATGTTTGCGGCTGTTCAATAGCAATAGAAAAACTTTTCACTGAAGCTGGTGCCGATATGGGCGTATTTGCAAGCCTGATCATTGATGTTGCAGATGTTGAAAAAATTGTATCCTCTCCGGTTGTTCAGGCTGTAACCCTTACCGGGAGTGAAAGGGCGGGGAGCTCACTCGCCGCCCTTGCTGGAAAACATATCCGCAAATCGGTTATGGAACTCGGCGGATCTGACTCCCTGCTGGTCTTGGCAGATGCAGATATAGATAAAGCTGCCAGGGTTGCAATTCAGTCACGTATGCAGAACGCAGGTCAGTCCTGTATCGCCGCGAAGCGTTTCATCGTTGTAAAAGATGTTGAAGATTTGTTCGTTGGCGCAATTCTCTCAGAGATAAAGAAACTGAAACAGGGAAATCCCTTTGAAGCAGGAATTACAACTGGTCCCGTCGCACGTCCGGATCTGGCTGAGCACATTCAAAAGCAAATGGAGTCTTCCATTCAAAAAGGAGCGAATCTTGTTTATGGCGGAAAAGCGGATGGATGCAATGTAATGCCTTCTCTGATTACCGGTGTTCAAAAAGGCATGCCGGCTTATGAAGAGGAAACTTTTGGCCCTCTTGCCGTTGTAATGACTGCAAAAAACGAAGAAGATGGCATCAGGCTGGCGAACGATTCAAAATTTGGTCTCGGTGGAAGCATCTGGACGCGTGACCTGGATAAGGGAATTGCACTGGCGAAGAAAATGGAATCGGGTGCGGTCTTTATAAACTCATTGGTGAAATCCGATCCCCGCCTGCCTTTCGGAGGTGTTAAGCAATCGGGTTACGGAAGAGAACTTGGAGCTCAGGGTATTCACGAGTTTGTCAACATTAAAACGATTGCCGGAGATTCTTAAGCAGCACTATGCTTTCCCTTTACAATATTAACCAATCACGTTTTTAAAATTCAACTCATGAAAAGAAGAGATTTCGTAAGGGATATTTCCATGGCGGCGGCCGGCGTAAGCCTTTTCAGTCCTTCACGTCTTTTTGCTCAACAAGCGGCAACCAAAGTGAGGCTGGGCATTATCGGCGTAGGGTTGCGCGGTCAGAACCATTTGCACAACGCACTGGAAAGATCAGACGTGGATGTAGTTGCGATTTGTGATATTGACCCCTATATGCTGCAGTCCGCAAAAAATATCATTACGAAATCCGGTAAGCCCATGCCGAAAATATTTATCGGGGATCCGCATGCCTACCGGGATTTGCTGAAAGAAAAAGATCTCGACGGCATACTCATCGCCACGCCCTGGGAATGGCATACGCCCATGGTGCTTGACGGATTATCCGCGGGCATAAAATATGTCGCGACGGAAGTGGTTCTAGGCATCACCCTCCAGGATCATTGGGACGTAGTAAAAGCTGCCGAAGAACATCATGCCAATGTGATGATGCTGGAAAATGTATGCTACCGCCAGGATGTGATGGCCATCATGCAAATGGTGAGACAGGGCATGTTCGGCGAACTCATTCATATGGAAGGTGGTTACCAGCACGATCTGCGGGGTATAAAATTGAATGACGGCAAGCCGGGCAATGGTGTCGGTGTTGAATTTGGCGAAAAGGCATTTTCAGAAGCACGCTGGCGCACCAACCACTCCGTGTACCGGAATGGAAATCTTTATCCGACGCATGGCATTGGCCCGATTGCAGAAATGCTGGGCATAAATTATGGGAACCGTTTTGTTTCTCTTACCTCCATGGCTTCAAAGTCACGCGGAATGCACGAATACATTATAAAACATGGCGGGGAGGATCATCCCAACGCTAAAGTGCGATTCAAACTGGGGGATATGGTTACCACGATGATCAAAACATCCAATGAGGAAACCATTTTATTGCAGCTCGATACCAGCCTTCCCCGCCCCTATTCCCTCGGCTTCCGCGTGCAGGGTACAAAAGGAATATGGATGGACGTGAATCATTCTTTATACCTGGAAGGCCTGAGCGCAAAACCGGATGAATGGGAAGATGCAAAACCATACCTCGAAAAATATGACCATCCCTTATGGAAACAATACGCCAAAGAAGCAGAAGGCGCCGGCCATGGCGGGATGGACTTTTTCGTACTCCGTGCATTCATCGAGTCCATCAAACAACAGACTCCAACACCAATGGACGTTTACGATGCAGCCGCCTGGAGTGCCATCACACCCTTAAGCGAAATGAGCATTGAACTCGGCGGCCAGCCTGTTGAGTTTCCCGATTTCACAGGCGGGCAATGGATGTACAGGAAGACGAGGTTTGAATGAGAGCATGTGACAACAGTATTCACTCCAAACTTTCAGAATAATTTAATTCATAGATTATCACCTTCAATTAAAATTGATAATATTATTTTATCTTCCCGCCAATACAAACAATAAGTTCAAAGAACATTTTTATTCAGCATCGAAACAACACTTAACTGAAATATCTTTTAGTTTTGTATAATCTAAAATAATCAGAATGGGATATAGAAAATTAATGTGGAGTATCTTATTTGCCCTAATGTCCTTTTTTTCTAATGCGCAATCACCTGGTTTGTCTGACTATGAGAAAAATTGTGAAGCGCTTTTTAAAAATCTCATAAATTTTATTTCGAATGATACAGCGCCATCTTACCTACCCAGATATGTCGACTCTGCTTCTCTTGCGAACCCTAAATGGGTTCATGATCAGGATTCTTTGACCGCCCAGATGAAGGCAAACGAAACAAATAAGATTAAACACATCATCGCGAATTATATTGTTATCAGAGAAAATGCCCTGAATAATCTACAGGAAGGAATACTAAAAAGTTTCTCGATAAACTATTACTCTTTTAGCTCTTTTCTGCGGGCTAGATTTAAAGGGAAATTTCTTAACATTAGCCTGCTGCCGTTGAGATTGTTCAATGATGAATTGATTCATAACAATATGGATCCTGAACTGCAGAAGAATTGCTTTGTTGTTGTTGACAAAAATAACCCTTCCAAGCCGATTTGGTTTTTATTATGTGCACCTGCAGGAACAATGTATAATGGTTCAAAAATTAGTATTATTTCGTGGAGCTTGGTATTTGACTATGGCCAATATCATTTCAGTGACGTTTATGGAGACTTGGGAACGGATATTTTGATACTGAAGGGGATCTAAACGTTGCTATCTTAGTTCATGGGCGACCAAGCCATAATAATGAGTGACCAAAAAGTGCCTCATCAGGGTCAGGAAACAAACTAATCTCGACTATCAAAAATTGGCAGATATATTAACCGTAACGATGGCTATGCTAATTAATACATTTATCTGCCCTCGATATACATATCATCAAAATTAAAAATTATCTCGCCGAATTTACTTGTAAAATCCTGGCCCAGGTTTCCATAAAACCGTTCCTTGGGAAAAACTTTTTGTGTTAGCACATCCACACTATCAACCGCCACAACCTGGTCCCCAAGCGCAAGATGCAGCGCGGGAAGCACATAAACGTCCTTTCTCTTTACCCCGCCGGCTCCCCCAAAATCAGCAGTTTTTTTGACGGCTTCCTTAAGTATTTTCAGTTTGAATTTCTCAAAATAGGCATCGTAAAGGACTGTATTGATCGCGCCCAGATCAAGATTGAAATTCAGCGTGTCACCATCTGATTTTAGCATGATAACCGGATCAAGGCCATCCAAGGCAAAATTTTTGTTTTCACTCGCCGATGCCTTCAGCGGAATAAACATCCGGCCATCCCGATAAAGATGTATCTCCCTGAGGTCTTCAATAATTGGAAAGCCGATGATTATATTCAGAGAAAACTTCGCCGGACCGATTTCAAGTATGGAATCCGGCATAACCTGAAACACGGCATTGCGAATCAGAATATTTCCGATAAACAGACTGTCGGCCACACCCAGACCCGTTTTGAATTTTATCCCTGTAATCCCGCTACCTTCTTCATAAGTGACAGGAAGTATTTTCAATCCCAGCCGGGTCGCAAATGTTTTTGATATGGAGGAAATATTTGCCCTCGTGTCAAAGATGGCCCCATAATTTGTTCCATTGCATTTTACCGGTATTTCAATCAGACCCAGCAGGTCCTTCGTCCAATGAATTGTCGTGCTGTCCTGAATGCTTGTTTCCTGCGGAGAAATAAAGCGCAATGCATTGCGGATTAAAAGTTCATTCTTAGTATCGCTTATTTCGGTAGTATCTGATGCATGGGTCCCAAGATCCAATACCATACTGTCGCTCCTTGCAGATGCTGCATACCGGAACATTTTAAAATGACTGTCTGCCTGAAGCAGGAATAAATTAATTTTTAAAGAATCAGGCAATTCGGAACCGTAATTCTTCAAAAGACTGTCGACATCCTGAATGGTTTGATTGTTCCGGTTAAATGCATTGTCCAGAAATGCCTCAAAATATAATACTTCCTCATTGCCCATTCCCGTCCTGAGCAAATTCAATTGGTCTTTCAGGCGGAAATATTCTTTCTGATCCAGCAGATCCTGCAGCCTTTTATAATTGGCATTATGACCAAATATGCTTTCATTATTGCCGCAGCCCGAAAGGATTAAAGAAATCGCAGCAAAACAAACCAGAAAGAAATTTTTCATATCAAGGATAAGTTTTTAAAAGATCCCCCCTTCGCTTCGGAGGACGAAGCCATAACTCATAACCCATAACCCCTCACCGCCTCTCCTTACTCAGCGACATAATATAATGCACAATCTCCTTCAGATCATGCTTCGAAATATCAGGATGGGCGGACATATTCACATCTCCCCAGACTCCGCTCCCTCCTTTCATGATCTTCTGGCTCAGATAATCATCGGCCTTTTTATCCTTCGCATACTTTTCCGAAACACGCTCGAATGAAGGTCCGATGGAAACGGCATTTTCCTTATGGCAACTCTTGCAATCCATAACCTGGGTCAATCCATAGCCCGCTGCAAAGGGTCCGCGCGCAGAAGCTGAGGAGTCAGCGCCTGTGTAACCAGATGGAGGGGTAACCGTCGCCACAGCAGCACTATAATCAACCCGGGATAACCCTGCGTCAGGATTCTTCGAAAACCAGGCCGTACCATATTCGAGCTCATATATTTTCCCGTCCGGCCCCACTTCCATGTCAATACAATTATGCAATGGAGTGTGCTCCATAAAGGGCTCCATGTATTCGAAATCTCCGTCAGGCTGCATGGTAACCGCTTTGATCCATCCGCGTATCCAATCGTAAATAAACAACTTGCCAGTAAAATAATCCGGGTAACGCGTGGCTTCCGGATACAGGTCCGGATAGTAAACCGGCCCCGCCATCGCATTCCGCCCACCAGTGCCTAGATCAGGGAATTCAGGAGAATGTGCATAGGGATACCAGATAAATGCAGGTTGCGCCGGAGGAAGGTCTACAAGTCCCGTATTGTTCCTGGAATGATTCTCCGGTTTTTCCGGGTTAAATGCAGAACCATGTTCACCCGTTGCATAGTTATAAGCATGATATGCATAATTGTCGCCGACAAAAAACGGCCATCCGAAAAAACCTGCTTTTCTTGCCTGATTTATTTCATCGTAACCCCGGGGACCGCGGGTATCCAGACTGTCATTTACCGCATCGGGACCAACCTCGCCCCAGTATAAAAAACTGTTCTTTTGATCAACGGAAATCCGGTAGGGATTCCGGTTGCCCATCACGTAGATTTCCGGCCTGGTTTTGGCCATGCCCGGAGGGAAAAGATTTCCTTTCGGAATTTCATAGGTCCCGTCCGCATGAACCCGGATGCGCATGATCTTTCCCCGAAGGTCATTGCTGTTTCCAGCTGATCTCTCTGCATCGTATTGCTGATGCCCGGGAACATCATTGAGTGGCGCATATCCGCTGCTGACATATTTCGCTCCCGGTTCGTCAAAGGGTGTGGAATTATCGCCCGCCGAGAAATAGAGTAAACTATCCGGACCAAAAGCAATTGAACCTCCGGTATGACAACAGATTTCCCGCTGTGCTTTAACTTCCAGAATTACTTTTTCCGAACTATTATCAATGGTATCGTTGTTGAATGTAAATCGAGATAAACGGTTGACGGAACTATCGGCAGGACTATAATAAATATATACCCAGTGATTGTTGAGGAAGGAAGGGTCCTTTGAAAGCCCCAGCATACCTTCCTCTGCATTTACGCCCTTCACATGCGCCTTCCAGTAAACATTCAGGAAACCGGCCTGCTTTACTTTTCCCGTTTCGTTTTTATATAACATGATTTCGCCACGGCGTTGCAGGATCAGGATATCGAGATTCGGAAGAATGGTCATTTCCGTTGGCTCAAAAAAAGTTCCCTGAACCAACACATGCTTGGTAAAATGGTTTTCCGTAGGAGGATAAGCGACCCTTGCCTTGCTGTAATCGAGCGGCTGGTACTCCCCGATAGCATATTCAATGCCGTTCAATATTTTCTTCAAATATTCCTGGTCGTTAAGGCGTTGCTGATTGAGAGTGTCGGTGGTATAAAAGGCCCTTCCCCCTTCAAAATCATGAAAAAAAGCAGGAACTGTGGAATCAGAACCAATCAACCTGCCGTACCAGCGCCAGTCAAATGTTTCAACAGGCTCATGGATCGCAGCAACGCCTCCGCCTGCCTGCACAAATCTTTCCAGTGCAATTCGTTCCAGGTATTGAAGGGGCATTCCGGAACAATTTAATAAAATAACAGCTGCATAATTCTGGAGGGAATCGTCGGTAAAAAGCAGGGTTGTATCCGTCAGACGCAGAGCAAAACCATTCTTCTCACCTAATTTTTCCAATGCCTGTACGCGGCTGCCTGCATCGGGAGAAGAAAGATCCCGTGCATAGACAAGCACCTGCGGAATTCCGGCCCTCTTATGTTTACAGGAAACGGAAAAGAAAACGACCGATGCAAAAAATATCCGGGCAATCAGCTTCATCATACTAAAAGTTAAATAGGACGCAAACTTAAGAACTAACGGCAAGGAATTATGCGCCTTTACTATAAAAGGATGAATTAATCATTAAATCTTTTCAAATATCCTTTATAGAAAATATTACCTAGGATTACCATTTTTTAAAGATCACAAATACAGCCACAACGATCAGCCCGAACCCGACTAGGTGATTCCAGGCAAGTTTTTCTTCCTTAAAAAAAATAATCGTAAATAACACAAAAACTGTAAGTGTGATGGCCTCCTGTATGGTTTTCAGCTGAACCAGGCTAAAGGGTCCCCCATTTTCTTTAAATCCTGCGCGGTTGGCGGGAACCTGAAAAAGGTATTCGAAAAAAGCCAGTGCCCAGCTGATCATTATTACTGAAAACAGACCCAGGCTCCGGCCCCATGAAAACTCTTTGAACTTAAGATGTCCGTACCAGGCTAATGTCATGAAAGTATTCGAAATTAAAAGAAATATAATGGTCTTCATTGCCCGCATTATACAAAGATAAGCGCAGGTTTTTTCACAGATTTCAATTTCTCGCTTCAGGGTAAAAATTTCGAATCAGAACAGCCCCGAAACAAAAAAGAATAATCCAAAGCAGGAAATACCCAGGCCGGCAAACCAGAGGATTCTTTTTTTGGTGAGAATGGCAATGGCTGAAATGGCAATGGAGATCTGAAAAAGCGTTACTGCGCGGGCGAGGATCGCATGATGCTCCAAATGCCGGTGGGATTCCGCTTCGGCTGCTTCAGCTTCCTTTTTAATATCGGCCTGATCGCTTTTGTATTTGGCAATAGCTGCCGCTTTATCTGTATTGGATGAAAGGGATTGGATCTCGGCCTTAATCCCTTTTGCCTGATAATATGCCCACTGGTCAGATGCGTGGATCTGTTCAAGTAAAGCCTCATCGGAGTGATGGCCCGCAATCAGACTGGACAATGCAGCAAAAACCGCCATCAGCGCAGTTGAAATGGCAATCCCCATCATACTTTTTTTCTCATTATGTTCTGCCTCTTCCACCTTCTCTCCGATCGTTTCGTGAAGATGTTCTGTAGGTACTTCTATTTCCTCCATAATCGCAGGTTTTATTTAACTCCCTTTTCCGGATTCCATGACCCTTGTACCTTTCGAATGTAAACAATTTGCCCGATATGATATGCATTGTGGGCACTGATATGGCCGATCGTATCGTACCAGCTGGCCAGCTTGGCATCATCGGCTGATTCAATGGCATTTTCCCAGGCGGTTAAGAGGCTGTCAGCCTTCTTTACTACATCCGCCCAGTCCTCTATACTTACCGGTTTGAAAGTCTCATTATTATTTCCGGAATAAGCCGGACCAGGCTGGTTCAAAAATTTGGCCAATTGATCGGCGTCCCAGAAAATGATATGGGTGGTCAGCTCGGCAATGGAATGATCCGCTTTTTTCTCTTTCCAGTTAGCCTGTTCAGGGGTCAGGCCCTGAATCGCAACATTTAAAGGCGCAAACCATTCTTCCAGGTTATGCGTTGTTTTCAGCTGTTTAAGCATTACCTGTTTTAAAGTCATGGGTTTTGAAGATTGTGCGTGAATGGAAAAAGATCCGGCAATCAGGATTAGGAAGCTGAATATTAGTTTCATTGTCCGGTTTTTAAGGGTTTAATAAAAATAAACCAAATTAGGAAAATCAGCATCACCCGGATAGTAGTTTGTGCTATATGGTCATACCGCCTTATATCCGGTACTGCTCCAGCCGGGTGCCTGCGCAATGAATTCTTAAAAAAATGGCCCGATTAAATCCTTGTTTGCTGGTCCACCGGATTCTCAGCATTCACCTCTGCAAGTTTTGCGGAGGAACGCCGGTCGCAAAATATTCCGTAAACAACGATCAGGATAAAGCAAAAACAGGGAACGATATAAGAAACCTGCACGCCGGCAGCATCCGCGATCATGCCCTGAATAGGAGGAAAAACTGCCCCGCCCACAATGGCAATATTAAGCAGCGCCGATCCTTTTTCAGTAAAAGCCCCAATGCCTTCAATACCCAGCCCGAACAAAGTAGGAAACATGATGGATATAAAAACACCCAGGAGAACCATATAATAAGGATTTAGCGATGAATGGGTAAATGCACAGAGGACAAGAGTGGTTACCATACCCACACCAAAAATGACGACCATTCGTCCGGCAGAAAGAAATTTGAAAAAATAAATTGCGACAAAGCCCACAATGGTCGCGGCAACATAATAGTAAGTAAGGAATCGGGCAGCCTGGGCAGAATTAAACCCGACAATAGACTTATCCTGCAGGTAATTAATAAAGAACCCGGCCGTGGATGCTTCTGCGCCGACATAAAAAAACATGATAATTGCTCCCCAAAACAATTGTGGGAATTTTCTTGATTCCTTTACTATGGAAAGGAAAGAAAAACCTTTTACCATTGCGGGCCTGAACGATGGTAATTTCGAAAACCCGATCATGATCGCCAGGAAGCAGGTCCCTATTCCTAAAAACAAATATGGCAGGTGAAAGGAAATATGCTTACGACCATTGTAGATTAAACGTGTTGCCAAAATCGGCGTTAAGGAATATCCTATCCTGGCAAATACCTGCACAAAATTTATCCGTACGTGCGATCCTTCGGGTTTTCCAAGCATGGCGGCCAATGGATTTGCCGCCACATTGATCAGGGTAACACCAATGGAAATGACAAACAGTGAAACCAGGGCAAGTAAAAAAGAAGAAGTAAAATAAGCCGGCACAAAAAGGCCGCATCCCAGGCTGCAGACACCCAACGCAGCAATCAATCCGATCTTATATCCATAAGAAGAAATAAAATATGCGATCGGAATGGGAAAGATCAGATAAACCAGATAAAATGATTGCTGCACGAATGTTGCCTGCACATAAGAAAGATGGAAAAAAGCCTTGAGCGAAGGCAGCAGAATATCATTCATGCAGATTATGGATCCTGCGAATAAGAATATATAAGCAACGATCAATAAAGGCTTCCACTGGTGATTCATTTATGTGGTTTTACTTACCATCTGTTTAATAAGTTGCCCTTCCCCCTGAAATATCATAAATGAATCCGGTGGAAAAACTATTTTCATCCGATACTATAAAGCAGCACATGGCAGCGACTTCTTCAACTGTCCCTAATCGCTGCATGGGAATTTTGGACACCATATAAGCCAGTTGCTCCTTCGATGTATCTGCGTTCATGGGCGTTTCAATAACAGCGGGAGCAATTCCGTTCACCGTAATGCGCGTTGTTGCATATTCCTTGCCAACGGCTTTCACGAGACCGATCACTGCGGACTTAGTGGATGAGTAACCGACCATTCCCGGATTCCCTTCCTTGCCTCCAATGGAAGCAAAAAGTAATACCCGCCCGAAGCCGGCCTTCTCCATAAGTTTTATTATATGTTTCGTGATGAGGAATGTTCCTTTCAGATTAACACGGTATACCAGATCAAAATCTGCCGTAGAATATTCGGTTATTTTCGTACTTGTCGGTCCTACGATACCGGCCGCATGCACCAGGATATCAATTTTCCCCCATTGCTTTTCAACCTGCAATACAGATTCGATCACCTGCGCTTCATCACTGATATCTGTAATATATGATTCAACAATGAACCCCTTTTCCCTGAAATCATCAGTGGTCTTCTTCAAAAGGCCAGCATTCGAATCCAAAAGTGCAAGCATCGCGCCTTCTTTTGCCAGACGCTGAGCCACGGCTTTACCAATCCCCATGGCGGCTCCGGTCACCAGAGCAATCTTATTTTCAAATCGTCTATCCATCTACGTGAATTTAACATCTAAAAAAGCGCTTTGCCCGATTCTTAGAATTCAGGCGTGTAATATATCCTTTCTCCCTTCACGCTGATTTCTACATCCACAAGATATTTTTTTAAAGCATTTGTGTTCACTTCAATGCCAAGACCGGGGTTTTCCGGAACATTTACATAACCCTGAGCATCCCGCGCGATTTCCACCAGGGCAATATCTTTTGCCAGCTTTTTGGATTCAACAGGATATTCGCACAGCCCGTCTTTTTCAATGCCTGCAAAAGGTTGTAAGGAGGCACTTAATGCAAGATGGGATGTGAATGTGTGATTAACATAGGTAATCCCGTTTTTTTCTGCAAGCAACGCCACCTTTTTTGCCACGGTGATACCACCGATCCTGCCGGCATCAATCTGGATAAATCTTAATCCTCCATATTGAATCATTGCCTGAGCCTGAACAAAACTATGGCAGCCCTCGCCCCCTGCCAAAGGAATTGCAGGCCTGGTGGCTGACAGTTCATTGTAAGCCCGTATGGCCCCATTGACGAATGGTTCTTCCAGCCAATACACTTTGGATTTATAAAGTGTTCCCAATCTTTCACGCGCTGAATTCAGATCCTCATTCCAGACTGTTCCCGCATCTATCATTAAAAGACTCTCTTCTCCCGCTCCTTCACGTGCGGCCAATACCTGGGCCGCGTCTTCTTTCGGACTCTTGATTCCAAAACCGCCCCAGCCAAATTTGACAGCCCTGAATCCGGATGACCTGGTGCTGCGCGCTTTTTCAAATGTTTCTTCCGGCGTGCGGCCAAATAATTGCGAGGCATAAGGCAATTTGGGATAAGCCTTTTTATATCCCAGCAATTTGTAAACAGGTTCCTGCAAATGTTTCCCCAAAAGATCCCATAAGGCGATATCAATTCCTGAAAGCGTATGGTCAGCCTGGAGCAGATCGGAGGAATTTTCATGTACGGCAAGAGATATGCGATGAATATCATCAACCCCGTTTATCGGCATGCCTTCCACGGATTGCTTTAACGGTTTACAGGCGCTGTGGGACATTGGGCATACATAGCTGGCAATACTGGTAAGCGGAGAAGCTTCGCACTCTCCCCATCCCTGCTTTCCGCCGGCGCCGATCCTTACCAGCAAAGCATCCTGGCTTCCGTCGCCGATATCCAGTATGGCCGGCATGCTCAGATAAAAAAAATCAACGGAATCAATTTTCATTATGACCGGTTGTATCCTAAAATGTAATCGTAAGGCCGCCATCCACAGTTATCACCTGGCCGGTAATGTAAGAAGCGTCCTCTCCGGCGAGAAACAAAGCAACCCCGGCTATTTCCTCTGGATCCGCTGCCCTCCGCAATGGCAGGTGCTGCCCGATGACATAATTATCCCTGAACCAGGGGCTGTCGAGTTCATTTTCTCCATCAACGACTGACATCGGTGTTCGCACAAACCCCGGCGCTATCGCATTTATCAAAATATGCTGGTCCGCAAGCTCAACAGCCATTGCCCGGCAATATTGATTTATCGCAGCCTTTGCCATGGAATAACTGCTAGCGTATTTTTCTGCCCTCGTGCCGTGGATGGAAGTAATATGCACGATCCTGCCTTCTTTCTCCATTAATTTTACCGCGAGTTTTGTCATTATCATGCATCCGTTCAGCATGATGTCGAATACTCTTCGCCAGCGCCCGATTTCCATTTCGATCGGATCCGTTTTTTCAGATAATCCTGCACAATTGATAAGAGCGTCCAGGCTTCCCCAGTTTCGCTTTATTATTTCATCGCCCATTATCACCGAATTTTCGTCAGCATAACTTCCGGGGAATAATAAATGTTTCCCTTCCGGAAGCTCCTTCATAAATGCCGCTAACTTTTCTTCCTGAATATCATTCAGGCAAACATCATATCCTTCATTGGCAAAGCGGATCGCCGTTGCCCTGCCAATCCCGGATGCGGCGCCTGTAATCAATACTTTCCTTTTATTCATTTAAAAAATAATTCGATTTTTCTCCAGCGTAAACGGATACCCTTGTGTTAATCTCCTCACCGGGAGCCAGCACCATGCATTGTTTTAACGCGATCGCCTCGTTTACGCTCAGGGGCATTCCGGTGGCCGGTTCCAGGATAGCCGTATAATGTTTTAGAAACCCTCCATAGGATGCAAAGTACCATTGATAAGGGAATATCTCCCTGTCGTACCGGTAGCTGAATAAATATTTGCCATTCCTGCTGATCATTTGCATTTCGGGCTCCGGAATTTCATAGAGGTAAAAAAAATCCATGCTGTTATGATCATGAGGAACGACAGATGCATCCCTTTTTTCGATCGATGGCCACTGAAATTCCTCCGTGGTTCTAAATCTGGAATACGCCGGGTCCACTACTTTGCCTCTGCGGGCGGAAGTCATGAGCCGGTCACCGGGTTCCATAGCCAGGGCTGCATGGAGCTTCCACAAAAAATGCCGCTTTTCGCCAGATTCATTTTTTATTTTGTAATCCATATGCATAAAGGCTGCATCATCCCGGAGACTGATTGTTTTTCTGTAGGAAATTCCGCTGAGTTGCAATTTACCATGCAGTGATATTTTATCCTTCTCCAATTCTTGTTGCAGCCGGGAAGTCCACAGTTCGCCATGATCCGGATATTCGATGCCATCCAGGATCTCGGGTATATCATTGGGCAGCAATTCATCAATTCCGCCGTAAAAGTTAGGATCATATTCTGATCCAGGAACAAGATACCGCAGCTTAAGGGCCTCGTTACGCCACAAAAATTCATGATTGAGGCGCTTATTATACAACCTTGAGATCTTTCCACCAAGATCCGGAACTATTTCGGCGGTTAACCAATCGTTCTCTATGCGGATCAGGTTAAGTTCATCAGAAACCAGATTTGTTATTTTCTGCACCTAAAGAAGTTTAGGATATTCACTTTTGCATTGTGGATTCAAAAAGCCCGGTCAGGCAAAGTTATGAAACACCTGAATCAGGAATAAAAAAATCCCTCCGTGGAGAACGGAGGGATTAAACTTAAACTCAAAAGATACACTGCTAAAGAGATGTTGATTTTTTTCCGGAGGCATTCGCTACATTAAATGTTTGCCAGCCTTCTCCACCATCGGAACTCAGCGCAATGGTTTCTGTTCCATTTTCCAGGCGGATATAATAGGATGAATCCTGGTCAGTATCCATTCTGAAAAGTTCAGAAACCCAATAGGATCCGAAATCTCTTTTTATGGCACGACTGAGATTATTTGGCAGGCCAGTGGTAAGAATATTTTGGATCACGCCGATAAAGCTTCCATCATGATTGTAATAGGCGAACAGTATTTTATTATTGAGACTGAATTTTGCCATCACATATTTTGGAGATTCGACCCAGCTGACATTTTTCGCATGATTGAATTCAGATTGAAATGCGGCGGATACCCTTTTACCTACGTAAACAGGATCATTCGCTGAGGCGCTGCTTAGGCCGGCTATCAGGATCACTGCCAGAGCGAGAACTAACTTTTTCATTTTTCGATGTTTTGTTGTGGTTATTGTTTTTTTTACTGTTAATAAGACGCAGGCTTTTACAAGATGTTGCAACCTGCAACTTGTTTTTTTTATTATTTTTTCTTGTACGTATAAACTTTTCGTTTGTATTTTCTTCAATTCTGATAGTCTACAACACCATGCCAATTCATCAATCTGTTGTAAATCAGTATGGATAGGTTTTCTTTAACAATTCGGACTGTACGATAACGGACAATCCCGGTTCGAAAACAACCAATAATGCCTTTTGGATTCAGAAATATTGTAAATAGGCAATTCCGAGGGTCTGTTGCCGGTAGACGGGATGATTACACATTAGATTAAACCGGGTGAAGTATATATACAAAATGAGTATTTCCTTAACTTTGCACCCAAATCTCAGGAAATATGTCATTGATACCGAATAAGAAAAACAAAAAAGATAACCGTCCCGGCGGAGGTGGCCTTTCCAAAGCCAAGCCAAACCTTCCCTTACAAAAAGGTAAAACAAATACGAAGGGTGTTGCGAGAAATACGAAGTTGACGGGGGGATCTCAGCGGGGGTCTTAATTAAAAAGTAAAAATTAAAAA
>JANWIY010000072.1 GCA_025449645.1 Chitinophagaceae bacterium
GACTTTTTTCAATCCAACGGTAGCGGGTTTGGCGGGGACCTTGGATTTGTTTATGAATGGCGGCCCACGGCAGACTACTCCATGTATGAAACGGACCGGTTCGCCAATAAATACAAAATCAGGATCGGCCTGGCCCTGCTTGACCTTGGCGTGATCAAATTCAATAAGAGCAGTAATTCAGCGGCTAACTATTCCTTGGATATTCCTCCTGGAAACCGGTTTAACCTCAGCCAGTTCAATGGTAAATCCATCAGCCAGTTTAAGACGGTTATGGATGCAACACCGGCATATTTTATTCCTGGTCAGCCACAAAGCAGTTCTTATCAGGTGAATCTCCCTGGCACGGTCCAGGCCAATGCCGACTGGCTGATTGTCGGGGGTTTCGCATTGAATTTTGCTGCCCAGGTAAACATCAACAAACCTTCAGGCTTCAATCTGTATTATTTTAATGCCTACAGTTTTACTCCGCGCTGGGAGAACCGCTTGTTCAGTGTGGAAATTCCATTAAGTTATAATGACATGACACAGTTTAATGCTGGCATCGCTTTTCGCGTCGGTCCGTTCTTCGCCGGCTCGGGCAGTTTGCTATCTGCTCTTGTACATGATTCCAAACAAGCAGACTTCCATGTGGGGATTCATTTTGGTATGCCCTATAAGAAAAAAAACAGGCCGGATACAGACAAGGATGGTGTTTACGATGATGTTGATAAATGCCCGACGGTTGCCGGTCTGCCCAGGTACCAGGGTTGTCCGATCCCCGATTCGGATGGAGATGGTATAAATGATGAAGAAGATTCCTGCGTGCATGTTCCCGGATTGGCCCGATATCATGGCTGCCCGATTCCCGATACGGATGGAGACGGCATAAACGACGAAGAAGATTCCTGTGTAACTGTACCTGGCCTGCCTCAGTTCCACGGTTGTCCCGATACGGATGGAGACGGGATCCCTGATGCCCAGGATAAATGTCCTACTGTTCCGGGCGTTGCCAAATACCATGGTTGCCCGATCCCTGACAGGGATGGGGATGGGGTAAATGATGAAGAGGATCTTTGTCCCGACCAGCCAGGCCCCGCATCAACTAAAGGATGCCCGGTTGAAAAGATTGCTGTCCAGATTACTGCTGATTTCAAAAACATACTTTTTGATTTTAATAAGGCGACGATCAAGCCCGGGTCAGTAGATATCATCGTGCACGCCGCCAAGGTCATGAATGAACAGATCCCGAATGCAAGTTTTTATATTGATGGTTATACTGACAATATCGGAACTGTGTCCCAGAATATAGGGATGTCAAGAGCAAGGGCCCAGGCAGTTGCAGATGCGCTGATCGATGCCGGGGTTGACAAATCCAGGGTCATTGCAAGAGGTTTTGGATTGGACAATCCGAAATGTGATAACAAAACAGAACAGGGAAGACGATGTAACCGCAGGGTGGAAGTGGTCATCCGAAATATTGATCAAAAACGCGAGCATCCGGTACCCAGGCGTACCCTGAAAGATGTTTTACATTAGTCATCATGAGGTCTTCCCCAATTGAAGGATTTTCTTTTCCTTTTCTCTTGCGGCTTTACCGGTTATCCCCTGAAATGCCCGCTGGGCCACGGTTATAAAGCATCTTTTAGAAAAATTAATAGTTTGCAAACCTAAACCTGATTTATGCGCCATATTAAGTTTCTTTTCTCCATTATTTTTATTTTATCGGCCCACGGTCTGTTCTCCCAAACGGTTGATACGAATAATCCGCTTACTGTACATTCGAACCAACCTATTCCCTTTAAGAAAGTAAACGCTGCCGTGATCCGTCAGTCTGTTTCATATATTACCCGCTTATCAGACCATAGGATTGAAAAAATTATTGCTCAGGCAAAAACCGGAAATGCAAATACACTCGCCGCGTATGACCAACTGATTTATGATTTGAATGATCTGGGCATAAAGCTGGAATTGATTGCTGAATCAAATCCGGATGACAGCACAAGGGCGGCCGCCAACAATGGTTCCCAGGCAATCGCGGAATACCAGACCAGGCTTTTGTTAAATGAAAAGTTATACAAGACGCTAAAATCTTTTGCAGATAATTCGGGAAAAACGCTGAGGCCAAATGAGAAAAAGTTCATCGGTGAACAAATCAGGCTCTTTGAAAATAACGGCATGAAGCTGGACAGTGCCGGACGCCTGGAACTCCAGGCTATCAGTGATAAGCTCACAGAGCTCGGGTTACTATTTGATAAAAATATAGCAACCTCTTCAGACAGTATCCAATATGATGATGCAGAACTGGCCGGTGTGCCGGATAATGTAAAGGATTCATGGAAAACCCCTTCCGGCAAGTATATTCTATATATTAATACACCGAATGCGCAGAATATTCTTCGCTATGCTGACGCAGAGCAAAGCCGCAGGCAGATGTATACAAAATACGCGAACCGGGCATATCCTCAGAACATGAAAGTACTGGACAGCCTTTTTTATTACCGGCAGAAATCCGCCGAAAAGCTGGGCTACAGAAGCTATGCTGCTTATGCTCTCGTGAATAAAATGGCTGCCACGCCAGAGCGTGTGTGGCAATTCGAAAATAACCTGATAGCAAAACTGGCCCCCAATGTAACCAGCGACCTGAATGAAATCAGAACCCTCAAACACCAGATGCATCCTGAACTTCCGGATTCCATCTTTGCATGGGACCTGGCTTATTACAAGAAAAAGCTGCTGGATACAAAATACAAACTCAATACCGATGAAGTAAAGGAATATTTCGAGATGAACAGTACCATCAAGGGGATGTTTGAGGTGTACAAGCGATTATTAGGCGTGACTGTAAAAGAAACTTCAGGTGTACCTACATGGTACGCCAAGGTGAAAACCTTTGATATGTATAAAGAGGGAAAAAAAATCGGAAGCTTCTACTTCGATTTATATCCCAGGGCAAACAAGTTCACCCATTTCGCCTGCTTTTATATCAGTCAGGCAAGATCGGTTGGGGGGAAGGAAATTCTTCCTGTCGGAGCATTGCTTTGTAATTTCCCTGAAGCTGCGGCTGGTCAGCCCACACTGGTCGATCATAATGACGTCATCACACTCTTTCATGAATTCGGACACCTTGTCCATTTCATGCTCGTGCGATCATCCATCGCTTCACAGCCGCTTAGTTTGAAACCGGATTTCGTTGAGGCGCCCTCGCAGTTCCTGGAGAACTGGTGTTGGGAGTACCCCTGCCTGAAAATTTTTGCCAAAAACTATAAGACCGGCGCTGTGCTCCCCGAATCACTCTTCCAGAAAATGAAGGCTTCGGAGCATGTGCAGGACGGTTTGTATTATATGTCCCAGCTTTATTATGGAAAGATTGACTTTACTTTTCACGATAAATACGACAGTCTCAGGGGTATGGATCTTAACAAAGTATCCGAAGACTTACACCCCATGCTGCAATACCCATTTGTGGAGGGGACCCATTTTATAGCGTCTTTCGGTCATCTCAATGGATATGGTGCCAACTACTATGGTTATCTCTGGTCACGCGTGTTTGCGCAGGACATGTTTTCTGTATTTGAAAAAAATGGCGTGATGGATTCCAAAACCGGCCTCAGATACCGGAAAGACATTCTGGAAGTTGCCGGCAGTGAAGAGGAGATGGATATGCTCAGGCATTTTTTAGGAAGGGAGCCGAATTCGGATGCGTTTATGAAGTCGATAGGGTTGTAAAAGTAAAAATTAAAAAGTAAAAATTAAAGCGTGTTTAGGGAAAACGCATAATAGTCCAACTCCAGGGTCCATTTTTTAATTTTTAATTTTTAATTTTTACTTTCCCATCGCATATCGTATCCCACCCAGCACATGCTTCAGATATAATGGATCTGAAAAAGATTCATTGGTATGTCCTAGTTCAGTGTAAAATGCACGGCCGCCATCGTAAGCGTGATACCAGGCCATGGGATGATCGCCTCCGTTTTCTCCCCCCTTATAGGAACTTTCGTCAATCTTGATCAGTACTTTGATATCCGGGTTTATATCTTTGAAGTTATACCACTCGTCCCTGCGCACCCAGCTATCTGGAAGATCCGCAGTTGACGGATGATTTTTATCCACTATGATCAGCTTTGCTTCCTGCTGACCCGGATGCCCTTTAAAATATGCACCCACAAGTTTACCATACCATGGCCAGTTATATTCGCAGTCTGTTGCGGCATGTATGCCTACAAAACCACCGCCACGTTCAATATATTCCTGAAATGCCTTTTCCTGTGCAGGACCGAAGACCTTGCCGGTCGGGCTTAAAAAAACAACTGCAGCAAATTTTTTCAGGTTTCTTTTATTAATGGCCAGGGAATCCTCAGTAGCAACCACATCAAACCCATTTGCAGCTCCGAGTTTTTTTATTGCTTCAATGCCGGCAGGAATGCTTTCATGCCGGAAACCGTTGGTTTTTGAAAAGATCAGAATGGACGGTTTCTTGGCTATTGGATTTGCTGAAGACAAGATCAGAAGCAGGGAAAGGGGGAAAAAGGCAATCGCCAGTATTTTTTTCATAAATAAATTATAGTTTTTTTATCCTGATATTGCGGAACCAAACATCAAAGCCATGATCCTGTAGATCAATATGGCCTGATCTGTACTTTGCAAATCCAGGCATCTTTGCAAACTTGCTGTTTTTCACCATTGTATTCCATTGCGCGTCCCACATCGTGGTGGAAACAATAAGGACGCCATTCATATAAAGATCCAGTTTGCCATGGTCCAGTTTAATTTCCACATCGTTCCATTCACCAACGGCATGAACGGGTTCCGATGAAGAAGCGATCAGATCATATAAATCTCCCGCCCTGTGTTTATGAATTTTACCATCCGGATGAACATCGTTGTCCAATACCTGCATTTCAGGACCTGTGTTCCAGGATTCTTTATATTCAGGTGATTCCTTAACCAGGAAAAGCACGCCACTGTTTCCTCCTTTTGAAATTTTCCATTCGAGCTTCAGGTCAAAATTTTCATACTCATCCCGGGTAACAATATCTCCGCCACCTGAGGTCTGGTATCCTGACTTCTTCGAAGCATCCAGGTGCAAAGTCCCATTGTCAGTTTTCCAGGCGCTGCCAATATCCTTTTTACCATAAGTATGCCAGCCATCGGTTGTCGTTCCGTCGAATAGTAATTTCCATCCATCTTTTTTTTCAGCAGTGGTCAGCTGATTGCTTCCTTCCTGCCCCTTTACCGTTATTCCGAGAAAAAGCAGAGAAACCAGGGCGGTCCCGAATTGTTTTACCATGAATTGATTATTTATTTTTAAGAGAAAGGATATAAGTGACCATTTCTTTTACATCGGAAGTATTA